>JAHEME010000577.1 GCA_024643825.1 Chloroflexota bacterium
CAACAGCGAAGGCGACAGCAGCCCCCAGCAGGGAACCTGTGTGCCATCTCCGTCTGGCGGTGTGCAGGCCGATGGCGTGCGTCAGGGGACAGAGCTTGGGCTTGCCGGAATCTACGTGGACTTGCATCAGGGAAGTTGCCCAGGTACGAGCGTCCTCTCCACTATCGTAACTGACGCCAATGGCGCGTACGAGTTTCTGGCCCTCGCGCCCGGCGATTACTGCGTGTCAGTGGACGCAGTCAGCGTCTATAACATCGCTGCGCTGATCCCTGGCGGTTGGACGGCCCCGGCCAATCAAACCGAGTCGACCGCCCGTCGCGAATTTCACCTCGCGCCCGGCGACCACATCACCGATGCGCTCTTCGGCTGGGATCGCCAGTTCGATTAGGCGCTGGCAATCGCGGAAGCAAGAGTCGGAGGTCAATCGAACAGCACCTAACCCAGCCGGTAACCCTGACGGATCATCTGGGAGTAGGGTGCATTTTCCTCCTCCTGGACCTTGCTGAAGAAATCACAGGACTGGCAGGCCCGGAACTTCAGCGCGAATATCCCCTGCACCTGTCCGCCGCACAGAGTCCCCGCACTGGCCCAACAGACCCTGCCCGCGTTAACCCCGTGGTTGACACCGTTGTGGGTGGAATCCGTAGCTGCCGGGCAAATACCCAGATCCGAAGCATGCGCTCCACCCGGCTCTCTGCCGCAGTTCTTGTACTCCCAGCAGTTCAGTTTGGTCGTCATTTCTCTTTCCTTGATAGTCGAGTGATTCAGGATTTCGCGGTCCAGTGGCCAGGGTTTGGTCTCCTGCATACTGCCCCAACCCCACCAATCGTAGCATGAGAACGTGCAGATGGGATGTTACAGAACCATATCGTAATATCGATCCTCGTGGTTCCGGTCCGCAAAACCGGATCGGGATCAAAAAAAGCCGCGCCGGGGTGTTCCCGCGCGGTTTTTCTAATGATCAGAGGTTGTTCTATGGTTCCTCAGTCTCTGTAGGTTCTGGCGATGGCGTGGGCGTCGCATCCTTCTCGCCCCGCAGCGGCCCATCCAGCGGGAAGAACGTGTGATAGATCGGCCCGACTGAGAAGTCTTTGGTCGCTGTTCCATACAGGTCATGCGGCCAATATTGCGAGGGCATGTAATACAGAATCTTAGTGCTGTCGGGCTGATAGTAGATTCGCAGATACGTCCCGCACGGCACTTCGATCTCCTGCATATCAAACGAATCGCCCCTCTTCACCGGGATCGTTTGGAGGTGCCACTCCTGATCCGTGCGCGTCAGGCCAAACGTCCACTCAATGATCACCGCACCTTTTTCAGGAGCCGTGTTGGTCGTGTACAGCGGCGTGCGCGAGTAGCACGTAATCTCCGGCGGGAAGCCGACTGCATCGGGTGTGATCCCGGTGGGCTTATCCCGCCAGGTGTTCTGCGTCGAACACTGGAGGAATGCCTGGTCGATGCGGCGCTGTTTCTTGCCCTTATCGTCCGTGTCCCACATCTCGATTCGGTAGTCACCCTGATAGGTGGCCCCATCGATCCGCCCCGTTTGCCAGTAAAACGGGCTTTGCTCCTGAAGGATCGATTCTTCAATGTGAGCCAGCAGTTGACCCTTGGTCGCGTCGTAGATTTCCAGTCTGAAAAAGTCGCGGTTTTCTGAGTCACCGGTATCGTCGTGGCTGTAGGTGAGCGTGATGCCCGCCTCCATTGACGCGCAGTCACTCTTAGCCTTCTCGATCCACGCTTCGAGCGCGTGGGCTTTATACGGAGTTGAGAGCAGCGTCGCGGCGATGTACACAGCCGCCGCTGCCGCAATGATCAAACGTTGGCGCATAGGATTTTCCCTCGTCATCCGAGTTTCGCGGCCCAGTGTACCACTAATTCCCCCGTCGGGGTAGGGTCGATACCCTGCGTTTTCCTATCGAATTCCCCATGCTGCGATCTTCGTTTCCCCTGATCACCACTGGAGTCGAGAGTTGTGATCAAGGGGATGGGAATTTCGTCGTATACCACGGCGCAATCACCTTATCCCGCGCAGGCGTCCCGTAATCATCATTGGGATGATACTGTGAACGTAGAAATGCCTTCTCCCCGGTTGAAGCTCTCTGATAATACAGCCGCACGTATACTCCACACGGGGCTGGGATGTCGGTCTCATACAACCGATCTCCCTGACTCACCGGGATCACCCCTACCAGAAACTCGTCATCCGTTTGCAGATGCCCATAGCTCCACACGACCATCACCCAGCCCGCCTCCGGCGCGAGGTTTACGCTGTACACTGGCACGCTCGCCGAACACACGATCTCCGGGATGTCCGGGTCCTGCTCGAATCCCTCCGTGGGCCGCCACGATGCGCTCGTTGCGCACTGATAGTACACTTGCTCAATCTGACGCAGCGGCTTGCCTTCGCCGTCGATGTCCCATACTTCGAGGCGGTACAATCCAGTAGTGGCGGTTCCTTCTACCGGGCCAAACTGCCGTGTCACCGGGCTGGCAGCGCGCGCCACCGAGGTCTCGATCTGAGCCAGCAGTGTGATCGTGTCCCCGTCAAATACGCGGAACCAGAAGCGATCTTCGCCGTTACCATCGTCGGTGGTGTGAACCAGGGTCACCGTCGCGTGGATCGCTCCGCATGGCCCGGAAACGTCAGAGATCGTGCTCTGTACCGCGTATGCCTGTTGCGGTAAGGTCAGCATCAGTATTGTGACCAGCATCGATCCGAGGAGAATTGACGAGAGTCGCATTCGCATGAGTACCCTCCTGCACAGGAATCTAGAGGACGCATCTTCCCAGATCATAACATGAATCATCGTTCCGGGTCGAGGTTCACGCCAGATAGAGATACAACTGCAATCATCGCCTGTGTGCTGGCGGGTCTTATCCTGCGCTTGATCCTCGCACCGCTGGGTGCGCATCCCGGCGATCTTCCCGTCTTCATCCGCTGGGCAGAGGCCATCCATCAACACGGTTGGATCGGCGTGTATGCTGCTTCCGA
>JAHEME010000578.1 GCA_024643825.1 Chloroflexota bacterium
GCGAGCTTGTTGTAGAAAGCTAGTTCGCCCGTCGTCACCAACTCGTCGATCTTCTCCGCCAGCGTCGCCCCGATGTTCGGTAAATCGGTGAGCGTGCCTTCTTCGTGAACGGTCCGCAAACTGCGGGGTAGGTTGGCGATGGTCTCCGAGGCCCGGCGGTAGGCCAGCACCCGGTGGATCGACTCGCCTTTGATTTCCAGCATATCGGCGATGGTGGCGAACATCGTGGCGATGTCCGCATTGGAGAGTTCGGACATGGGTTTCCTCATCCCAACTGGCGGGTTGTTTGTGCCAGCCTGTGAACGGAGGTCAGTATACTTGACCCTGGGATTTGTGCCCAGTCCTTGAACCGCGTTGTATTCAGTTTATGGTGGTTCGCGCGAGGCACGTTGCGGCGTGCGGATATGATCGCACGGGTCAGCGGGCCCCTTATTTGCAGAAAGAGCGAGTCACAAGCTGCGTGAACCAGATTGGCTCCTCACACCCGTATCCGCATGGACACCCATACCTATGCGTGGATCATCATAAATTGAATAGAGGGGTAGACGTGCAAGGGTGCAGTTTTCCGACGTAAGCGTAGCTGCAAATTGCCGTAAGCGGGTCGAATGCCCGCGTGTCACCGCCAGTCGAGGGAGCCGATAATACCCAGCGACCTCCCCAACCCGTCGAAGACTTCGATGCCAATATAGACGATGGCTCGATCTGGCGGGGGCCAATCCGGGTCATCCCACAAACGTGGGTGCTGGAGGTAGACGTACATGGGGGTTGTGGCCTGCTCACCCGGCATCAGCAGCGGCTGTTGGGGCAGCTTGTTGGTAGAGTTGCCGCAATCGAAGAATCCACCCGTCCAATGGACTGTCCAGTAGAATCCATCCGGCCCGCCGATAGGCTCCCATCCGTTTGCGTCGATGGTCTCGATGTAGAAGCACCCTGCCGGGAACCACCATTCCTCGCCATCACTGAAGATCACATGGCCCCGCCACAGGGGTGCACCATCCGTGATGATCGCCTGAGGCACTTCCTGATGATCGACACCAAACGCAGTGACGTACTGTGTGCCCCCATCAGGGTTCTCCACGAGATAGGTATATCCGGTAGCCACCCCGGTCGGTACGCTGATGTTTTTGACGGTGATATTGACCTCAGCCCAGCGACCATCCGCCATATACGTAGGCGGATCAACGATAGCGACGGCTTCGCCAAGCTCTGGAGCAGGCGTGGGCGTGATCGATGGAATGACAGTGGGCGCGAGAGTTACCGCCGCCGCAGGTACATTGGCAAGGATTGCCGGAGTAGTGGATGGGGTTACCGTCGGTGTAGGCGATGCGGTATCCGTTGATGGGACATCGGTGGGAAGCGCGGCGATCACGGTAGGAACCGGCGTCTGAGTGGGAACATCGGTGACGCGTTCGGCAGTACGCTGCTGACGCTGTTCGAGGGTACTACCGATCAGGAGGCCAGAAGCGATCACCATCACCAGGGCGATCAGGCCGAGAACAAGATTCTTTTTCTGCATACCAGCGACTCACCCATCATCCGTCATGAAGCGAGAGTATAGCCAGTCTGCCGTCGATTGACCACGCGGGAGGAATCGCAACCGGGGGCGAGAAGACTCCCGCCCCCGGTGAGAAACTCAGCAGAAGGGTTTGCTACTTGAACGTCTGCGAAGAGACGATTCCGAGCGACTGCCCTTCGGTGGTGAACAGTTCAAGATCGACACGGACGACGCGGCGGGTTCCGACAGTAGCATCCGAACGCGGGTTGACCAGGTACACAGTCAGTACGGAAGCGCCTGTCTCACCCGGCTTGATGTCTTCTGGCTTGGCCTGATACTGATTGCCACAGTCGAACCAACCGCCGGGGAGTGTGACTTCCCAGTGGAACCAGATGTTGTCGGCACGGCTAAGAGGCTCATCACCGACGGAGTAAACCGTCTCGATGTACTTGCAGCCCACAAAAGCGGGGGCGACGAGACCATCATCGGTATAAACGGTGGCGTGCCACAGTGGTTCGTTGGCGGTGACGTATGGATAAGGGATCTCACTCTGGATCGCGCCCAGGAGAGTGATCCACAGGGGGCCATCGGGTGTACCGACGCCATGACCAAGCTTGTAGCGCCCACCCGCAATCGCTGGGGTGACACTGTTATTGGTAACGGTCAGCGGAATATCGACGACTTTGCCGTCACCTGCGTACAGCGGCGTTCCCCAGACTACGGTGACTGCACCTGTCGGGGCAGGAGCCGCAGGCGGATTGTTGGGGGCGGCGGGTGCGCTAGGCGATGTGCCGGGCGTGAAATCTCCAGGCGGGAGGAGGATGATCTCACCAGTGTTGATCAGGTTGGGATTAACAAGGTTGTTGTAGGCGACGAGCGCGTTGACCGTCGTCCCACAGGTGTAGGCAATGAAGCCAAGGGTCTGATTTGGCCGGACTTCCCACTGACCATCTGCACAATCGGCAGCGGTGGAGTCCGCAAGAGTCATGCGGGCAGGCACGGCTACGGCCAGCAGCATGACTACCAGAAGGGAAAGAAGTACACGTCGGGTCATTTGATTGAGGCTCCTCTTCTTGAAAATTTTGACGCAAGCGCCATGTGAACGAACAACTCTCTATCCGATATACTGAAGCAATTAAGAGAATGCTTCACTGAATCTTCAAGAGGACATTGGCTTCCCGCCAGAAGCCTTCCAGGTTGTAGTAGGTACGGACATCGGGTGAAAAAGCATGGACGATGATATCTCCATAGTCGATGATCACCCAGCCCGTCCGTGAGTTGCCCTCGACGTAGCGCGGGTAAATCCCGTGAGTCTTCTTGATTTCTTCGGAGATTCCATCCACGATGGCCTTCAACTGGCGTTCGCTCGAACCACTGCAGATCACGAAGTAATCCGCGATCAGCGTTCGTTCACGAATATCGAGCAGGACGATATCCTCGCCCTTCTTATCCGCAATCAGGTTTACGATTTCGCGCGCCAGATCGACC
>JAHEME010000579.1 GCA_024643825.1 Chloroflexota bacterium
TGATTTCTATCAACGTTGCTGGTCAAAGCACAAATAGAACAAACCCGTCGCCATGGCACGAAGAGTACCCATTGGACGGTACCCAAGAATCCTCACAATCGCCGAAATGGCATGCAATAGAGCCAGCGGAGGCTGTCGCTGCTCTAAATAGCAACGCGCAGCGAGGTCTCTCTAAGGAAGAAGCAGCTTCTCGGCTAAGCGTCCATGGTCTGAACGAGATTCAAGAAGCGAGGAAAGAAGCAGCATGGAAACTGCTTCTAGACCAATTCAAAGAGACTCTGATCCTGATTCTGATAGCTGCAGCCGTAGTTTCGTTTTTGATAGGGGAAGCGATAGATTCAGCTGTTATTTTGGTCATCGTGTTTGCATCCGCAGGATTGGGATTCTATCAGGAATATCGAGCCGAGCAGTCTCTGGCTCTCCTTAGGAAATTGGCAGCACCATCAGCCATGGTAATTAGAGATGGACTAGAGAAGGTCCTCGCAGCGAGAGAGCTGGTTCCCGGCGACCTAATTGTTCTTGACCCAGGTGATAAGATTCCGGCTGACGCGCGAATCATCGATCAGATGAACCTCCGAATTGATGAAGCCGTGCTTACCGGTGAATCTGTCCCAGTCGAAAAATCTGCTGAATTGCTTGAACTTGAGACTCCGCTGCAAGAACGGATCAACATAGCCTTCTCAGGGACCGTCGTGACCTATGGTCGTGGCAGAGCAGTTGTCTTTGCTACCGGCATGGAAACGGAGTTTGGCAAGATAGCTCGCTTAATCCAGACCGACGAGCAAGTACAGACCCCTCTTGAAAAACGGATGGATGAACTTGGAAACTGGATGATCAAGGTGCTAATCGTAACGGTCGCTTTGATTTCAGTCCTAGGGATCCTGCGAGGCCATGCGTTGCTTGAGATGTTTCTGTGGGGAGTGAGTCTAGCAGTGGCTGCTGTTCCTGAAGCATTGCCAGCGGTTGTGACAGGAGCTCTCGCGATCGGAGTCTATCGTATGGCACGGAGAAAGGCCATAGTCAGGCATTTGCCAGCCACTGAGACACTTGGATCGACGACCGTAATTTGCTCCGACAAGACAGGCACTCTGACCAAAGGCGAAATGACCGTCAAGCGAGTCTATGCGGAAGGCAATGTTTACGAGGTAACCGGCGTGGGCTATGAACCCCGCGGCGACTTCAAACCTTCACTAACAGATCTTGAGCATGATCCAGTGAGATTCACATGCCTGTGCGGAGCCCTTTGTAACGATGCAAAGCTTACGGATCAAACCGGCTCCTGGAAGGTGATCGGTGACCCGACAGAAGGCGCCTTGATCGTTGCTGCGACCAAAGCGCACGTCAATGTCGACGAAGCTCGCCAAGACTATCCTCGAGTTGCTGAGATTCCATTCACTTCCGAACGGAAAATGATGACCACCGTCCACAAAACCAAGGACGGACAGTACCTCCTCGCAACAAAAGGCGCAGTCGAGGTCGTCATGGAAAAATGCAGCAGACTACAACACCAGCCTTCAAGCGTGATTCTTGACCAGAATTCGAGGCAAAACGCTCTGCGCGCTAATGACAATCTCGCTTCCGAAGGGTTCCGCGTACTCGCTGTAAGCTACAGACTGCTCGATAGACTGCCTGACGAATTGGATGAAGGAATCGAGCAAGACATGACCTTTCTCGGCTTACTGGGGATGATCGATCCGCCTAGGGAGGAGGCAACGGAGGCAGTCAAGCTCTGTGAGAAAGCTGGAGTGCGCGTGGTGATGATAACTGGAGACCACAAACTGACAGCCACCTGGGTTGCCAAAGAGCTGGGCATAATGAAAGAAGGCGATGTGGCGCTCACAGGTTCAGAGCTGGACAGGCTAAGTGACGAAGAGTTTGCAAACATTGTTGACAGCGTTTCAGTCTATTCTCGCACTTCTCCTGAGCACAAGACACGGATCGTAGAAGCGCTCAAGAGTAGAGGAAACGTGGTCGCCATGACTGGTGATGGGATAAACGATGCTCCCGCTCTCAAGAAGTCTGACATCGGTGTAGCAATGGGAATTACAGGGACCGATGTCACTAAAGACGCATCTGACATGATACTTGCAGACGACAATTTTGCAACCATCGTCGCCGCAGTCTATGAAGGGAGGGGTATCTTTGAGAATATCAAGAAATACTTGACCTATCTTCTCTCGGCGAACATTGGTGAGATACTGATCATGGCTGTTGCAGGGCTGATTGCGCTTCCATTACCCTTGTTAGCAAAGCATTTGTTATTCGTGAATTTGGCAACGGACGGGCTCCCCGCGATAGCTCTAGGAACTGATCCTCCAGACCCATTGGTCATGGAGAAACCGCCAAGGGATCCTTCGGAGAGCATCTTTGCCACGGTACACCGCTGGCTTGCTGGAATAGCGATCTTGCTGCTGGCTACGGCAAGCCTTGCCTTCATTTACGGGCTTGTGAGCTATGGCTGGACCTTCAGCAATCCAGTCGCACTTGCAGAGCTAAAAGCTCGAAGCATGGTCTTCGCAACCATAATTTTCTTCGAGATCTTCTTCGCATTCAGCTGTCGATCATTCAGCAGAACCTTCTTCGCAACGGGCCCTTTGGGAAACAGGTTCCTGATTGCGGCGGTCTTGGGACAAGCGCTCCTTATGCCGTTCATTTTCCAAATCCCGCTCCTAGCCGATCTGTTTAGTGTGACTGCTCTGAATCCGGAGGAGTGGCTGATTGTGCTTGGACTTGGTTCATTAGGATTCATTCTGAGTGAGCTGGCCAAGGTTGTCTCCAAAGAAAAGCGATAGAGCTGGATCGGCGAAATCCATTGCGTCTTCTCATGGAATCAGTGTGGCCCGAGTATCTTTCGGCATAATTATGATTACTATGGTCAACCTGATGGGTAGAAATGTATCTTCAACAAGAGCATAACCCCATCAGCATTACGGAAATCGTCTTACTTCGCTGGCGACTTCCCTAGTCGCGAAACACACAGTT
>JAHEME010000047.1 GCA_024643825.1 Chloroflexota bacterium
GGATATCAAATTGCGCTAGAATCCCTGCTTATTCATAAAGAAGGGCCGGGACGCGAAAGGCAGCTTGTATGCGGATTCTTGTCTATACTGGGAAGGGCGGGGTCGGAAAGACGAGCGTGGCGGCAGCGACCGCGCTGCGCTGCGCCGATCTGGGATACCGAGCGCTGGTAGTGAGTACCGATACTGCACATTCCCTGGGGGACTCTCTTCAGACTGAACTGGGGCCGGAGCCAAGCAACGTCACTACGAATCTTGACGCGCAGGAGATTGACGTTCACTACTCGATTAACCGGTACTGGGGCGACTTTCAGAAGTTTATGATGGGGCTGTTCACGCAGCGCGGCGCGGAAGATGTGATCGCGGAGGAAGTGACGATTCTGCCGGGGCTGGAAGAGGGAGCCAGCCTGCTGTGGCTGAATGAATACGTCGCCAGCGCAAACTACGATGTGGTGGTGATCGATGCCGCACCAACGGCAGAGACTCTGCGGTTGCTGAGTCTGCCGGATGTGACTCGCTGGTGGGTTGAGAAGCTGATCCCGCTGGGACGCACGGCCTCGAAGGCGCTGGGCCCCATGGCCAAACCGTTTGGGATTCAGACGATTGATGCGAAGACGGTAGACGCGGTCGAGGCCCTGTTTGATACGCTTGGCTCCGTACGCACGATGTTGAGCGATGGGGCTACGTCTTCGATGCGGCTGGTGGTGAATGCAGAACGCATGGTGATCAAGGAGACGCAGCGAACGTACACGTACCTGAATCTATACGGGTATCCGGTTGATGCGGTAATTTGCAATCGACTGCTGCCGCAGGAGATCACTGATCCGCACTTCGAGGCGTGGAAGAAAGCGCAAGTGAAAAACCTGATGCTGATTCATGAGTGTTTCGACCCGCTGCCGCTTTTCACCGCTCATCTGTATGATCGAGAAATGGGCGGGCCGGAACTGCTGCGCAAGCTGGGCGAGGAGTTGTTCGGAGATGGCGACCCGGCAAAGCATCTGTACGAAGGGCAGACGCAAACTCTGGAATCAGATGGATCGGGCGGATATATGATGCGCATC
This sequence comes from Chloroflexota bacterium, assembly GCA_024643825.1. Lineage (GTDB taxonomy): Bacteria > Chloroflexota > Anaerolineae > Aggregatilineales > UBA3940 > JAHEME01. The sequence goes on from JAHEME010000047.1 coordinate 1,059, forward strand.
CCACTGCCACTGGCAGATCGATCCAACATTGATCTATACCGTGCGACCGATGAATTGACGCTCAGTGTGGGGGCGTATCGGCGCAATCTGGCACTGCCGCGAATCGTGTGCCGCTTGAGGTTGAATCAGCACAACTGAAGGAGGGCGTGCTGACCCTTCACTTCAGCGCCGTTACGGAAGAACCTCCGCCATCGTAAAAGCTATTTTGCCTGTACACAAGATGGCTGTAAGCTACTCCCCAACGAACGCTGCTGACATGAGGGAATTCCATGAAGCGAGTCAAAACAATCCTGGGGTTGGGCGTAAGTCTGCTGCTAGTGGTGGGCACGGCAGGCTGCCGAAGGAAGCCTACCGCGATAGAACTACTCACGGCAGCAGCGAATAATCTCTCCACTGCGCAGAGCCTCCGATTTTCCATAGAACGGCAGGGAGCGCCAATAGAGATCCCTTTGCCACTGGTGACAGTGGGGGTGGTGGGTGCGGATGGCGCATATCAGGCCCCAGACAACATTCACGCGGTGGTCAGGACACAGGTGGGAGATTCGCAACCTGAAGCTGATGCATTGTGGCGCGGTGGGCAATCGTATTTCAAGTTCCCGCCATTTCTCGTAAGTTACATCCCGCTTGATCTCGGCCAGAGCTTCAACGTACCTGCGATCTTCTCCACCAACCTGGGCATCCCGGCGATGCTGCTGCGGCTGAACAACGTCAACGTTGGGGATGTCGAGGAGATCAACGGGGAAAACATATATCGGATCACAGGTACTGCGAATGGGGAAGACCTCGCCGGGATGACAGGATCGACGCTGGCCCCCGGTGAAGCGACTGTGGAAGCGTGGGTTTCCAAAGACGCCCGACAACTGGAGCGAGTCATCGTAACCGAGTCGGATGGCAACGGATGGGTGATTGACTTCTTCGGTTACAATGAACCTGTAGAAATCCCAACCCCATGATACTTATCAATGCGCGCATCGAAACAACCACCTATTTGGATAGACTTTTGCACCCCCTGCCTCATAGGTCTATAACTGAGTTATGACAACTACCGCTTATGTGACTCATCCAGACTATGAGCTCCACCACCTTGATGGGCATCCTGAGCATGCCGGGCGCATCCGGCAAACGTGGCAGGTATTCGAGGACTCCGGCATTCTGGCCGATCTGATGCTGGTTGCACCGAAAGCGGCCACCGTGGAGCAACTTGAACGGGTGCATCATCCAGATTACATTGGGCATGTGGAGCGAGCAGCCCTGCTGGCGGCGAAATCCTCTGATGAGGCAGTGCTGCTCGACCCAGATACCTACGTTCTAGGAATTTCCTACGATGTTGCCCGCTTATCAGCAGGTGGAGTGATCGCGGCAGTAGATCAGGTGATCGGCGGCGAAGCGGATAATGCGCTGGTGGTGGCACGTCCGCCGGGGCATCATGCGACCCCGGTACGGGGGATGGGCTTCTGCCTATTCAGCAATGTAGCTATCGGGGCGCGACATGCGCAAGCCTCTTCAGAGGCTATTGAGCGCGTACTGATTGTCGATTATGATGTGCATCATGGCAACGGCACGCAAGATGTATTCTATGAAGACCCCAGTGTGCTGTTCGCCTCGACACACCAGTACCCGTTCTACCCCGGAACCGGTGCAATACACGAGACTGGCATCCGAGCGGGCAAGGGAACCACGCTGAATATGCCGCTGCGAGTCGGGACGGGGGATGTCGGATTCGGGATGCTCTATGAACATGTCCTGTGGCCTGCCGCACGGCGGTATCAACCCGATCTGATTCTCGTCTCAGCAGGCTTCGATGCGCACTGGGTCGATCCACTGGCGGGTCTTCATCTTGACCTGGCTGGGTATGCCCACCTGTCGCAAGAACTGATCCGGATGGCGGAAGAATTGTGCGATGGGCGGATCGTATTTGTAATGGAAGGCGGATATGACCTCGAAGCTCTATCGCACGGGCTGTTAAATGCAGCATATGCCCTGCAAGGGAGGGATACAGTTTCCGACCCGTTAGGGGCGCTAGACATGCCACAACAAGATGTAGAAGCTCTCATTGACGAGCTTATTGTAGTTCACGACCTGGCATGAGGAAACAGGATATGGGAAGAGAACTTCCGTATGAATTGCACCTTCGAGATGGGGGAATGACCTTACTTGCAGTTTCCCCTAATTCATTGCATAATCCGAATCCAAAGTACACGGTATGGAAACGCCCTCTTATGTTGGCTCTGACAACTCTTGGGATGCGTAATGGCAGAGATTAGTCTGCGCGCGTATTTGGATTACATTGACGATCGGCTGGCGCGTGATGCGTACTCCGAAGTCATCGCTCAATGCCGCCATATTCTTGAGACCTATCCGAAGCATATTGCTACCTATCGATTGATGGCGCAGGCTCTTGCCGCACAAGATGAGATCCAGGATGCACTCGACCTGTTTCAGCGCGTTCTGAGTACCAGTCCCAGTGATTTTGTGGCGCACATTGGGATGAGCGAGGCCTATCGCGAAAACAATAATCTGGACCCAGCAATCTGGCATCTTGAACGCGCCTTTGAGCAGGTTCCGAACAACCCCGAACTTCAGGAAGAAATCAAGAAGCTATATGTACAGCGTGGCGACAAAGCCCCACGCAAGATTCACCTGACCAGCGGGGCGCTCGCCCAGATGTATCTCAAGGGTAAGCTGTACGATCAAGCCATTGCCGAGATACGGTCGGGGATCGCCAAAGACCCTGAACGCCTCGACTTGCAGGTATTGCTGGCGCAGGCTCTGTGGGAAAGTCGTCAGGAGATGAACGCTGGGCGCGTAGCGGCGGAGATTTTGAATCGCCTGCCGTACAGCATCGACGCCAACAGCATCCTGGCGAAACTATGGCTTAAGCATGGACGCCCTGCCGAAGCCAGACCCTTCCTTGAGCGTGTCAACGAAATCGATCCTGTTGAAGGCTACCGGGTGGAATACGGCGGTGAAGATCCACCCTCTGACGCCTTCCGAATGGTCATGCTGGACTACTCCGCAGCACAGCACGCAGCCCAGTCTGGCGCGGCAGACTGGGTTTCGCAGATCGAGGCCATCGAGAAGCAAAAGGGAGTCACTGGCCCACTCGGTGCGCCCAAACAGCCTGCTTCGATCACTGATATCTTCCTGCACTCCGAGCCGGAACCATCCTCCCTGGAGGGTGGTCAGGATGAGAATGTTCCTGACTGGCTTCAAAGCGCGATTGCAGAAACACAATCGCAGGGAACACCGGGGACTTCCCCTTTCTCCAGCCCGGCGACACCCAGCACACCAGGGGGCGACGCTCCCGATTGGCTTCAGGACGCGCTGGGGCAAGCAAGCAGCCCACAGGCGGCAACGCCGCCCTCCGAACCCGCACCCGATGCCCAACCTTTGATGGACTCTGGCACCCCTGACTGGCTGCGCGAGGCTCTGGGCGAACCAGCAGATGCACCGCTCCCGCCAGCAGCCTCCAGCGAAACACCGGATTGGTTGCAAACAGCTATGGGGCAGAATGATGCTCCTGTGGAAAGCGCTGCGGCAGAGGAATTGACCGCTCCCTGGATGCAGGATGTGCCCCCTACCTCTGTTACACCAGCACCTGCCGCCGAAGAGACACCAGTATGGCTGCAAGAAATCCGTGCCTCAGAACCCCGCTCCGAGGCCCCCGACGCTCTGAGCACAGAACTTGATGAAGTGCCGGATTGGTTGGGAGACATTCTAAGTGAACCCCCCAGTGCTGGTGGCACAGCGACGCAAAAGCAACCTGAAGAGCCAATGGATGTGGTCTCTGACGAGTGGCTGGATGACTTCCTCGTCGGTGGGCCGCCTATCGCTGGCGCCCCCCACCGCGAGGCTGCTTCCCTGCCCGATAGCCAACCGCTGGAATCTGAGCCTATTGAAACGCGGATGCTGGCTCCTGATGAGGATGCAGGCGAGTTGGAAGCGTGGGATGAACCGATACCTGTCTCCGAAGACTGGCTGGCTCAGCCAACCGGGATCGAGACCCCCACAGCATCACTCGATGCAGAGGCCGCAGAACCAGAAAGCCTCCCGGCCTGGCTGCAAACCGATCATCCCCTCTCGGAAGCCGATCTGACCCCAGTCAGCGAAGAAGCCGGCGAGGAAGACGCACTACCCCATTGGCTGACCGACATGCCAGAAACTGCGCCTACGATGGTGGCGCAAGAACCCGACCTAACCCCCGTAAGTGAATCGACGGGCGAGGAAGATGTGCTACCTGACTGGCTCACTGGAATGCCGGAAACTGCACCTACGATGTCAGTAGAGGAACCAGACAAAGAAGAAGAGATCCTACCCGATTGGCTGACCGCAGCGGAATCCAGCACAATAGATCAACAGGCTGCGCCCGCTGTCGAAGAGGAAAAGCCGGGAGAACTCCCTGAGTGGTTACAGGGTGTTGAGGCAGACGATGAAGAACAACCTGACTGGCTACGTGCTTTAAGCACTGAAGATGTTGAAGAACCCGAATCCGGCTGGCAAGAGGAGCCTGCTGCTGTGCAGGCCGAAGCCCCAGCATCCGAGGAGGAAACCCAAGTGGTCCCACCGAATGAAGAGCCGATGGGCGAGAACGACGCCAACGACATCCCCGATTGGATGCTTGAAGGAGACCTCGACAGCGATGACGCTGTTGCCTGGCTAGAAGAAATCGCAGCCAAGTACGATCCCGATTTCAAGAAGGAATCGGAAATCGCAGCGGAAGAAGCTGCCGCTACGGAAGCCGCCGAGATGGACTCTGCTGACACGGAAGCCGTAGAACCCGTGGCTATGGCTGAGGACACGAGCGAAGAAGAGGACGAGCTTGCGTGGTTGCGTTCTCCGACCGAGGATACAGAGCCTATCGCAGAAGTCGACAGTGGGGCTGATGATGCACTTCCATCCTGGATTACTGATGAAGATGACCTGGAAGAAGAGGAAGCAGAACCCGCTGTAGCTGCACCTTCAGCGGACGATGCACTTTCGTGGTTGGATTCTCAGGTTACACAGCAGGGCGTGAGCACAGAGGCTATCGTATCGGAAGCCCTGACTCCTGACCAACCTCCTTCTGCCACACCTCCCCCGCCGCCGCTGGATGCAGAAGCTGAACCCGCATCTGATGACGACCTGCCGGAGTGGCTGCGCGGCGAGGACGTTGAAGCGGAAATCGAACGGGCAGAATCGACACCGATGAGTGATCTGACCGATCTACCTGAGCTTGATGTCGAAGATGAAGAACTGGCCTGGCTGGACGATGCGCTAAAGGCGGAAGAAACGGCGGCTCCTGACGCTGAACTGGAATCTCTTCTGGGACAGACTCAGAGCGATGAGGATCTCCCCGACTGGCTGACAGCCATGGAAGAAGCGGATGAGGAAGCAGAACCTGAACCTGCTTTCGTAATTGATGCTGACAAAGAGGAAGAAGAGGCTGAACCTGAGCAGGCCTTCTCTATGATCCAAGACGAGGAGGAGGAAGAAGCTCTTCCCTCCTGGCTGACTGAGCCTGAGGAAACCGTCGCTATTGTCGAGCCGCCGCCTGCACCCGAACCGCCTACGGTGGAACTGCCAGCGGAGAGCGAACCACTCCCGGCATGGCTGCAAGGAACCACGGAGCTATCCGATACAGTGCTGGATGAATTCTTGAAGGCGGCTGTACCCGCCGCCAGGGAAGCGGATCGCACCCCTGCGCCGCCACCTATGGCTCCGCCCCCGGCAGCACCCATGGTTACAGGGCCACTCCCGTCACAAGCACCTGCTGCACCCGTAGCAAGCGGGCCGGCTGGTCCCGGACTGGAAGCGGCCCGTAGCAAGATGACAGATGGCTTCACGGATGAGGCGCTGGCAGGCTACGAGACACTGGTAGCAAACCGTGAATCGCTCGCGGAAACGGTGGACGATCTCTCTCAGTATACGAAGGGAACGAGGCCCAATCCGCGTGCATACCGGATCATTGGTGATGCGCTCATGGCACTGGGCAAGCTCAATGATGCGCTTGAAATGTACCGAAAGGCCCTCGACCAGTTCTAGAGCGTAGAATAGTATGATCCCCAGACGGGCCGCCTGTTCAGTGCGGCTCGTCTTTGTTTTGTGGGGTACGCGGGTATAATCCCCGCCCATGAACCCTCACACTCCCTCTCGATTCTCATCCTCGCTGCGACAGAAGCCCGATGTTGTGATCGGCATCGGTATTTTCTTGTTGACGCTGGCACTCTATGTGACAACGCTCGCGCCAGGGCTCGTCTTCGGCGATCCGGCGGAATACACGTTCGTCCCGCACATCTGGGGGATCATTCATCCTCCTGGCTATGCGTTTCAGACGGTGCTAAGTGGACTGTGGCAGCGCGTCATCCCCATCGGGACAGCGGCGTTCCGCGCAAATCTCCTCAGTGCAGTGGCGGGGGCGAGCGTCGCTGCGCTGGTATACGGCATCGCCTGGATGCTAATCCCGGCTGAGCGGGGTGGATGGATCAGCTACGCGGCGGCGGTGCTGGCGGCAGCATCGACCGCCACGGCGACCGATCTGTGGCAGCACAGCATCCACGCGAACGCACACATCATCACGGCACTGCTGGCAACAGCGAGCCTGTTCGCGCTGGTGCGTTGGTGGCGATCCTGCAGAATGGGACAAGATGATCGATGGCTGTACGTATTCTGCGTGCTGGCTGGGGTGAGCGTCACACATCACCCGCTGCTGGCGTTCAGCTTCCCGGCTTATACAGTCTTCATTCTGGTTACGCGCCCACGCATTTTGCGCGACTGGCGAATGCTGCTCAAGATGGTGGGATTCGCCCTGCTGGGCGTCAGCGTGTGGCTGTATCTGCCTATCCGTGCAGCAATTGGTAACATCCCCTTTGGGGCACAGAACACGAACACATTGACGGGATTTCTGGACCTGATACTGGCACGCGGACTGCGAGTGAATCTATTTCACTTCGGGCTGGCAGATCAACCTGCGCGGTGGCTGGTGTTTGCGTCGCTGCTGCGGCTTCAGGCCGGGCTGATCATGATCGCGCTGATGATCGTTGGCCTATTCTGGCTGTGGAAGAACGAATGGCGGATCGGGCTGCTGGTAACGTTATTCATCGGGATCAACGTCCTGTTCGTGATCAATACGATTCAGGATGTGATGGCGTACCTGATGGTGCCCTTCGCCACCTTGCTGATGCTGGCAGGGATTGGAACATACGCAACGTTGCAGCAAATTCGGCTGCCCCTGGAGCGTGACGCGAACCTGCTGCGCGGGATGGTAGCGGTGGCCCTGATCGCGCTGCCGCTGTTCCGCGTTGGTTATCTGGCTCCGCAGGTCTCACTGGCAACCACGCACGAAGCGCAGGATTGGATCGATGAAGTGTACGGACGATTCGCAAATAGCGGCGACCATGCGATCCTGCTGTGCCACTGGGAACATCTGACCCCGTTATGGTATGAAGCGTACGTCAACGAGCATCCGCTGGCTGACTCTGACGTGAAACTGGTGTTCGTGGCAACAACTTCCGAGCATCCGTGGGTGGATAACGTATGGGCGAACCTCGACGCGGGGCCTGTGTACGTCTCCGGGTATCAGCGAGAGTTGATCGACGCGGGCTTCCGGCTGCGCCCGGTTGGGCCTCACCTGTACCGCGTGATCCCCGCCCCGGCGACGGAAGCAGCAGAAGTATCAATGCCACTGAACGCAGAGGCTGGCCCGGTGACTGTGGTGGGAGCCGATCTGCCACAAACCACAGTTTCACCCGGACAGAAGATCCCGTTCGTAATCGCACTTTCCGCCGACACACCATCAACAGACATCATCTTCCCCTACGTGACGCTGGGGGATGTGACCTACCAGTTCACGACCGATAGCCACTGGCTGACGCCTTACTGGGAACCCGGCGAGACTATCGTGGAGCGGTACGACTTCCGCGCCCCGTTTACGCTGGATGCTGGAGAGTATCCTTTGAAGCTGGGCCTGCGCAATCTGAGCCAGGGCGGGGACAACGTGCCTTTTGCGGACGGATCGACGACGCTCGATCTGGGAACGATCACGCTTGCGGCGGACTTTGCCGCTGAACCCGCTACACAGGATGATCTGCTGGCGGACATCGATCACACAGCCGGGTTGGTGGAGGCTGCTGCAAACGCGAACGGTCAATGGCGGGGGGCAGTGTGGGATGTACCGCTGGTGGTGCATGCAGGGAATGATGTTCATGTGCGCCTGACGTGGAATGTACTTTCCCACCCGGATGACAATCTCAAGGTATTTGTGCATCTGATGGATTCTGCAAACCATGTAATCGCACAGCAGGATGCACCGCCGCTGGGGGGATCCTTCCCGACCTACCTGTGGTTTTCCAAGTGGGTTCCGGGGCAGACGGTGATCGATCCGTACCACCTGCACATCCCAGATGACGCGCCGCCGGGAGAGTATCGCATCGAAGTGGGGATGTATGGTTTCATGACGTTTCAACGCGCTCCTTTTTATGACCCGGAAGGAAATCTATCGGGTGATTTCTTCCTGTTGGGGCCTGTTCGCATTGAACCGTAACATGAAACAAGACACGGAGAACCGGGCAGCCGTATGGCCCTGGATCGTGGGGACTGCCGCTGCAATTACAATCCTGATCTACGGGCGAAGCCTGACGCTGCCCTTCTACTCGGATGACCTGGTACAAATCCCCTGGCTGCGAACGCTGCGGTTTGCTGACCTGTGGCGGGAGGTCAGCCCGTATAGCTATTACCGCCCGCTGGCGTTTTCACTGTGGTTGGTCTTGCGTGACCTTGGATTGGCATGGACACCTGCTGGATTGCGGCTCCTGAATCTGGCTTTCCATGCGGCTGCGGCTTCACTGGTGGGGGCACTGGCGTGGGAGATGTTCCCCCTCACCCCCACCAACTCCTCTCCCCGTAGGAGAGGGGATCAAATCGTGGGAGCCGCTGGAGCAGCGGGGCTATTTGCGGCGTTCCCGTTTGCGTATCAGGCGGTGCCGTGGGTGAGCGCGATCTTTTATCCGCTTTCGACGATGCTGATGGTGCTTGCCGTCTATGCCTATCTGCGAGCGCGGGCTTCTGGATCGGCGGCGTGGATAGCTGCCTCGGTGCTGGCGGGGATCGCTGCCCCCTTCGCACATGAAAACGGGATGCTCACGGGGCTTCTGGTGCTACTGGCAGAAGGAGTCATCTGGTGGCACACCCGACGCGTCGAAGTGGGTGTTCGGTTCAGTTTATGGCCGCTGGCGCACATCGCCACCGGGGGCGTATTTCTGCTGCTGTGGTCTGCACTACGCCCCGGTGGGGTTGCGACACTCGACCTCTCCCCGCCAGGGTTATTTCAGAACGCCATAATTCTGACCAGCGGGATTTCGTTCCCGCTGGTGTGGCTGGCGCAAATCGGCGGAATCAATGGTAGGCTGCAAATCGTGGCGATCTGGGGGTTGACCGCCGGGTGTGCGGCGATTCTGCTGTGGCTTACACGCAAACAGATCGAGGTTGGCGTGTTCTGCGTAGGCTGGCTGGTGATTCTCAGCGGCCCGGTGCTGGTCACGATGCGCCCTGAGTGGCTGATCGATGCGCCGCGCTTCCTGTACCCCGCCGGGGTGGGAGCCGCGCTGTGGTGGGGGCTGGCTCTATCAAGGCTGCCTGATCAATGGAATGCGCCACGCCTACTCGCTGCACCTGTCCTGATCGCGGCAATGCTGCCGGGGGCCATCTTCGCATCGAAGGGAGTGATGTGGTATGTACAAGGCGGGGCGGCGCTTACGGATGCTGTGCGTGCAGTAGAAGCCAAACGTGGGGAGCCGCTTCTGCTGGTAAACATGCCAGATCGGATCACGCCAGAGAAATCGATATTCCCGTTCTTCGATGGAGGGGCGATCCTGCTGCCGCCGCAAGTCCCCGCAGGGGATATCATTGGCACTCACACAGGCGAGACGCGGCAGGATCAAGCGGTCACTGCGGGTGCGATTCTGCCCCCGGTTGAGTATCGACGCACTACATACGGCTCACCGATGGAACCGGAGGCGATTCTTTCGGGGGTGCCCGTCATGATCGCTGATTATGCCACAGAGCCAGATATCCATTTGCG
>JAHEME010000580.1 GCA_024643825.1 Chloroflexota bacterium
TGCAGGGGTTCGTGGATCGGCGGTTCTATCGAAGCAAGTATGATGCCGAGCGCACGCTGGAGGCGTTCGCCGAGTCGCTGCGGGATGAGGTGGATGTCGAGCATCTGCAGGCTGCGCTGCTGGGGGTCGTCGAAGAGACCATGCAGCCGGAGGCGGTCTCGCTATGGATCAGCCCGACGAAATCGTAGTTCGCCTGAGAGGAGACACAGATGGACACTGTTGACGCAATGCAAACCACTTCCTCCGAACTTCCTGCCTCAGAGAACGCCGTCGTCCCTGCACCGTGGAGGTCCGTTGTGCGGGTGCTGTGGGTGATCGGTTTCTGTGTTGTGACTGTATCGTATGCCCTGGGTCTGTTGGCTGTCCACGGGATTCTGCGCGCTCCCTGTGAGGTCGAATCCTGCACTCTGCGGGAGCAGGTTCGCCACACCGAGACGGGCGAAGAGGTGCTTCGCTGGCCGGGACCACCCATCGGCTATGGACACCCGCTAAATGTTCAGGAAGTTCAGGTGCTTGAATCACTGGGGCTGACGTTGGAGCAGTACGCAGTATTCTGGGCGCTGGAACTGGCGATTCCTATCCTGATTTACCTGATGATTTCGGCTATGCTATTCTGGCGCAAGCCTGACGATTGGATGGTGCTATTTGTCTCTGTGATGGTGGCGACCTTTCCATTTCAGGAGATGCCTGTCCCCTTCACCCTTATTGCCCAACATCCTGTATGGGAGTGGGTCTATATTCCCGGAAATACCATCGCTTTGAGTTTCTTCCTGATCTTTCCCCTGGTTTTTCCAACCGGACGATTTGTACTGCGGTGGACTCGCTGGCTTGCTCTGTTTATCCTGGTAGGGGCGGTATTTATCACTGTGATACCGGATGCCCTTGGGCCTGCCATAATGGTCTATCTGCTAACTTCATTTGTATTGGGAGTCTATGCTCAGATCTACCGCTACTTCCGCGTTGCGGGGCCTGCGGAAAGACAGCAAATCAAGTGGGTCGTCGTCGGGATCATCACGTTTATGGGCGTTGGAATTCCCCTCACGCTAGTGTTCCAGACTCTGGTTCTTGCCGTGGCAGGCGATGACCTCACACGGACACTCGTTCTGTCCTCATTGGTCGATATCGTGTTCCGCATTCTGTATCTAGCTATTCCGGCGTCGATTGCTATCTCGGCGCTGCGTTACCGGTTGTGGGACATTGACATCATCATTCGGCGAACGCTGACCTACGGCGCAATCACGCTAACACTGGGTGCAACGTATTTTGCCGTGATTGCGTTGCTCCAACGTGCAGTTGTGCAGATCACGGGGCAGCAATCACCGCTGGCGGTGGTGGTCTCCACGCTGGCGATTGCCGCCTTGTTCACCCCACTGCGAAACCGGGTACAGGCGTTCGTCGATCGGCGTTTCTTCCGGAGAAAGTATGATGCGGAACGGACGCTGGAGGCCTTCGCTGAGTCGCTGCGAGACGAGGTGGATATTGAACATCTGCAAGCGGCGCTGGTGAGCGTAGTCGAGGAGACCATGCAGCCGGAATCAGTATCGCTATGGGTACGGAAAAGGAGAGAACGCAAATCGTGACGACTATTGACCGCTCTTCCGTGTCTCACCCCACATTGACCGGGCGCTCGCTGGTGGTGGCCCGAATCGCCTGGGTTGCGTCAGCGGCATTGGCGTTGGCGATCTTCGCGTCTTCTCTGCCAGGATATGTATCGCTGGTACAGGCAGGATGGAATCCTTCCGACGCTATCGTTCTGGCACCAGCAGCCGTGTTGACGATTTCCGTAATTTTGCGGTTGGCGTTTTCCCTGCTGGCATCCATCGTTAGCCTTGTGATGGCGGGCATCCTGTTCTGGCGAGCGGGGCGCAGCCTGATGGCGGTGTACACTTCCCTGTTCCTGCTGGGGTTCGGCATCATCATCACCGGGCCGCTGGAAACCGCTGCTTTGCTTCTGCCTCGTTCGTATGTGTCGGAACTGGAGATTGCCTGGGGGGTGTATGCAGCTCTGGCCACTTCGGTTCTCTTCTGGATGTTCCCCAATGGGCGTTTTGTGCCCACGTGGACGCGGCATCTGATCCTGCCGTCCCTTACGATAGCCACCGTGATGGTAGTGACTGGTAATTTTCCGGTCAGTGGTTCAGTGCTGCCGCCGACTCCCCTGGAAATCGCAGCAGTGTTGGTCTTTGCCTTACTGTGGTTTGGCGGATTCGCGGCGCAGGTGTTTCGCTACCTCCGCATCTCTAGCAACAGCGAGCGCCAGCAGACCAAGTGGGTACTAATCGGAACGGTGCTCTGGATTGTGGTCACAAGCATCGCCTCGATTGGGTATTCAACCTCTCCCGATGATCCGATAACCACCTGGCGCGCCCTTGCTTCGACGCTGTGGTTTCTGGCGATGTGCATCATCCCCGTGTCACTCACGGTATCGATTCTGCGCTACCGATTGTGGGACGTGGATGTGATCATCCGGCGGACGCTGACCTACGGATCGATCACGCTGCTGCTGGGCCTCACATACTTCGGTGCGGTGGCGCTATTGCAGAACGTGTTCGTGAGCCTGACCGGACAGCAGTCGCCATTGGCGGTGGTCGCTTCCACACTGGGGATCGCGGCGCTGTTCAACCCGCTGCGGAACCGCGTGCAGGCGTTCGTGGATCGGCGCTTCTACCGCCGCAAGTACGATGCCGAGCATACCCTGGAAGCCTTCGCCGAGTCGCTGCGCGATGAGGTGGACATCGAGCATCTAGAAGCGGCGCTGATCGGGGTGGTCGAAGAGACCATGCAGCCGGAAGGGATCGGGCTGTGGCTTGCGCCTGCTCGCCCCGATTCACGCTTCGGGACAGGAGGGCGCACACCATGATCCGACGCTGGGCTGGGTCTCCGATAATCACGCTGCTGATCGGCAGCTTGCTGATCGCACCCAGCATTCTATTTGTCGTGCTGCGGTTGACGACCCCCGGCGATCAAACCCAGA
>JAHEME010000581.1:0-1841 GCA_024643825.1 Chloroflexota bacterium
TGAATGCGGCGGCGGTCACGACGCCCTTTGGAAATCTTGCGTTTGGGTAGCGCACCCATGTCAATCTTCTCCTCATCAAATCATAATGATCCCGGCGTGACGCCGGGGCAAGGCTAGATTATAACGGCCTCAAGGTGCGTGTCAAGGGCGATCCGAAGGGTTACTCCCGGCGACCTGAAACCCGCTCGATCTCCATTGGCTCAGCAGTTGTATCCAGCGTAGTGGGTGTTTCAAGGCTGGCGCTCTGTTGGCTCAGGGTGGGGCCGCGCCCGACGCTCTCTCGCTTGACATGAGCAATGCCGTTCTTGACTACCGTAAGTGTTCGGGTCAACGCATCTTCAAGATCGGTCAGGACATCCATGACGTACTGATCCGCTTCTCCTCGGATGGTGTCTGCTTCCCGACGACTTTGTTCGATGATACTGCTGGCTCGCGCCTGGGCCGCCTGTGTGATGCTATCGCGTTGAATCAAGGTCTCGCTCTTCTCACGAGCCAACTCGCGGATTCGCGCGGCTTCTTCGTTTGCCTGTGCCATGACCCGATCACGTTCGCGGAGCACTCGTTTCGCTTTCTCGATTTCTTCAGGAATCGAGATTCGCATCTGGTCAATGAGTTCCAGGGCACGCTGTTCTTCAATGACAGTCTGCCCGGTAAACGGTACGTGCTTGCCCGTGTTGAGAAGTTCTTCCAGGCGATCAACCAGGTGTTGTATATCCAACGCTCGCCTCCTCTTTAGTATCCACTAATCTCGTACTCAGTCTCGCTCCAATGATGGTCTTAGTCGCGGAGGGAGACCATATCCACTGATCCTGCTGCATCATCCCCTAATTCTGCAAATCGTGCAAGCAGCGCCGCATTTACATGCTGCGGAACCATGCTGCGGACATCGCCACCCAGCGAGGCAATTTCCCGAACTGTGCTGGAAGCAATGTGCATGTGCTGTTCGCTCGACATCAGCGCCACGACTTCGATTTCCGGAGCCAACCGATGGTTGGCAAGTGCCATGCGGAATTCTAATTCAAAATCTGAAAATACGCGCAATCCACGAACGATAGTCTTTGCATCAACCGAGCGGGCAAAGTCCACCGTGAGTCCACTATAACGTACAACACGGATACCTTCTATGGGATCAAGTGCCGTGCGTACTAATGCAAGCCGTTCTTCGATGGAGAATAGAAGCTGCTTCAGAGGACGGTCGTACACACCGACCACAACTTCGTCAAAAATTGCTGTTGCTCGCCTGGCAATGTCAATGTGACCAGCATGAATTGGATCAAAGCTCGCCGGGAATATGGCTCGTCGTATCAAGATGAAAACTCCCGCTACTCGGAAAGTACTACATCAACTAATGTCGCCTGTCTCGCGTGCCTTAAGAATGGCTTCAATACGTTCTGCAAGGAGAGCATGCGCAGGGCTTTGAAGATCAGGATCAGCGTTGAGAATTGCCTGCGCTTCTCTCTGGACTTCTGAGACAAGGCGAGCATCCATGAGATCGGCAAACGTTGCGATACCGAATCCGCTTTGCCTTGTACCTAGCAAATCTCCCGCCCCGCGCATCGACCAGTCGATCTCTGCCAGATGAAATCCGTCCGTTGTTTGCTCAAGTGCAGAAAGGCGCTCATCGCCATCCAGGAACGGCAAATCCGACATCAACAAGCAGTACCCTGCTTGTCCGCCGCGCCCCACTCGTCCACGTAGCTGATGAAGTTGTGCAAGCCCAAAGCGAGCTGCGTTTTCTACCATCATGACGGTGGCATTAGGAACATCAATCCCTACTTCAATCACGCTGGTGCTAACGAGGATGTTTGTTTCTCCTCGATAAAAAGCTTCCATCGCGGCTT
>JAHEME010000581.1:1851-2963 GCA_024643825.1 Chloroflexota bacterium
AGGGCGAAGTCGCCCATGCAGGAGGCCAAGTTGTAAGTTTGGGAAGACCTTTGCCAGCCGTTGGAAGCCAGCAACTGCTGAACCTGCCTCAAGTTTCTCGCTTTCTTCAACGAGAGGATAAACGATATAGGCTTGATGCCCCTGCTCCACCTGACTGCGGATAAAGGCGTAGGCCCGTTCGCGCTCCTTGGGTTGAAGGATGCGCGTCTGCACAGGCTCTCGACCTGGAGGCATTTCATTGATTATTGTAAGGTCAAGGTCCGCATGAATGGTGAGTGCCAGAGTCCGAGGAATCGGGGTAGCGGTCATGACCAGAAGATGTGGGTTGCCTCCATTTGCCTTGTCACGAAGCGCGCCTCGTTGGGAAACACCAAAGCGATGCTGCTCATCAATGATCGCAATCCCAAGATTGGCGAACTCTACACCTTCCTGAATCAGAGCTTGAGTGCCAACTACCATATGGATGTGCCCGGATTGGAGGCCTTCATAGATTGCTCTGCGCTCTGTAGCACTCAGGTTGCTGGTCAGTAGGGCAATGTTTACCTGGTCTCCGAGAGGACTGCCGGAAAGAGTATCGGCGAGATTCGCATAATGCTGCTCTGCCAGAATGCTGGTAGGAGCCATAATCGTGGCCTGCGCGCCATTTGCAAGGGCAATTCCAATCGCTGTCGCCGCAACTACAGTCTTTCCGCTCCCTACATCCCCTTGCAGCAGGCGATTCATGGGCAGATCAATACTCATATCGTGTCGGATGTCGGTGATGGCATTCATCTGAGCACCAGTGAGTTGATACGGAAGGCTAGAGAGAAACGACGACAGCCATTCATCTGTCACAAAGAGCGATTCACCCCTTTGACTTTGCCAGCTTCGGCGTTGCTGGAGCATGGCGACGTGGAGGCAGAACAGCTCATCGAATGCTAAACGGTGCTTTGCCGTTTCCATATCTTCCCATGTATCAGGGAAGTGTGCCTGCGCAACGGCGTCCCCGTAGTCCATCAAATCGACGGACTCACGTATCTCTTCTGGTAAGTAATCGGGAAGCATAGTCGCCCATGCTTCGACAAGCTCATGAACGAGATTCCGCATTCTCTTGGCACCGAGGCCCTTTGTCA
>JAHEME010000048.1 GCA_024643825.1 Chloroflexota bacterium
ATTCGATCCATTCCAATCGTCCCATACGAAAGGACATCATATAGTTGCAATGACATATCGGCCTTCTCTCTTGAAACAGAATGTGATCAGCGATTTCAATTTGGTTGACAACCCTCCAGCGGGCCGACATAATCAGCACTATGGATCGAACCTATTTGACAGCCATCCTGGGTCTCTGTGCTTTACTTTCCAGTTGCTCCGGAGGAAGTGGGGCACAACTTCCCCAGCTTATCCCACAGAGCACGGCGCAAGATTCACCGGCTCTCATTGTACCCAGCGAAACCCCTACGCCTACACCTCCCCCTCGGCCTGCTCAAATCCTACAACAGGGGGAACGAGCACTATCCAATGGGGACTGGGATACTGCAATGCAGGTTTTTCAGCAAATTGTAGTGAACCCCGTCTCCACGAGCGATGAGATTGTAGCCGCGCAGTTGGGCATTGGCATAGCATCGCTTAAACGTGGCGACTTTGGCTCTGCTCGCGCAGTCTTTGATACCCTCCTCACTCAATACCCTGATCATCCTCTGGCTACAAAAGCGTACTTTCTGCGTGGGGACGCCAGGCTTGGCCTGTCTGATTGGTCCGGAGCCATTGATGATTTCCGTGCCTACGAGAGTCGCAAGCCCGGCCTTCTGGATAGCTATACAGAAGAGCGTATTGCCGATGCTTACCTTGCACTTGGGCAGACCAATGAGGGCCTGTCAAGCTATGATGCAGCCCTGGCTGCCAGCCGTGACTTTCTAGGGCTGATCCAACTACGAGAAAAAGTCGCGGCTGTGCAGCGATCTCTTGGCGAGGTTGACTTAGCGATTGCTCAGTACACAGCCATACTGGATGCAGCTCGAAATCCATCTTATCGCGCAACGATTGAATTCAATATTGCTCAAGCCTATCTGGAGGCAGGTCGCAACACAGAAGGTTATCAGCAGCTTGAAATCGTCTTTATGAATTACCCGGAGAGCGTTGAGGCACTTTCTTCTCTCCGCTCCCTACTGGATGCCAATATCGAGGTCAATCAGTTTCAACGTGGGGTCGTAAACTACAATCAGGGTCAGTATGAGATCGCATTAGAGGCATTTTACAATTACCTTGCGGGAACTTCGATCAACTATCCACCGGATGCTCACTTATATATCGCCCGATCCTATCGCAAATTAGGCAACCCACAATCTGCTCAGAGTGAGCTTCAGGCTATGCTGCGACGGTTTCGCGATTCGGACAGCCCAAGCTTGAATGATGCCCTCCTCGAATTGGCAGATACGGATGCCGAACTTGGAGATGTTGAGTCTGCATTCGGCATTTACGATCAGTTCGTCACCGATCAACCTGACTCGCCACAGGCACGTGATGCTTTGCTGGCGGCAGCACATCTTGCAGAGTCAGGTGGAGACCTTCCCCGCGCCGTCGCATACCTTAAGCGTACTCAAAATGAATATCCTGAAGATGAACGTCCCGATGCTGAGTTCTTTCGACTCGGAATACAATCCTACCAGGCAGGCGACTTCCTAACTTCTGAATCTTACTTTCAGCAGATTCCAGATCAGAATCGTGGTGTTTTTTGGGATGCGAAGTCCCTTCTGGCGATGGGGCAGACAGAAACTGCCCAGCAGATGTTCGCTACACTGGCAGAAACACATCCAACTACTTATTATGGCCTGCGCGGGCAAAATATCATAGATGGCAGTTCACCTTTTCGAGCAGCCGCAACTCTCTCCTTCCCCCCGAACCCGGATGAAGGTCGAGATGAGGCAGAAAGCTGGCTGATTCAAAAATTCGGATTGGAGAATACACTCCCTCTTGCCCAATCTCTGCGCGCGGATCTAGCCACGGATCCAAGGATTCTTCGCGGACAGGAGTTATGGGAGCTGGGTATGCAGGTCGAGGCGCGCGCTTACTTTGAGGACATACGCCAATCCTTTGAAGACGATCCCCTAGCCTTATATCAGCTTTCTGTACTGTTCCGCGATATTGGTCTCTATCGCTCCTCTGTTCTTGCGTCCCGACGCATCATGGATCTGGCAGATGTAAACCCTCTTGATGCTCCCTCATTTCTAGCCCGCCTTCGCTACCCCATCTATTTTTCTGATCTAATACTCGCTGGAGCGACCAAGTACAACCTCGATCCGCTATGGGTCTTGTCGCTAATCTGGCAGGAAAGCATCTTCGAAGGCTTCGCCGTATCAACCGCATCCGCTCAGGGTCTTATGCAAATCTGGCCTCCTACCGGGGCAGATATTGCATCCAGGCTCCAGTGGCCGGGATACCAACCCAGTGACCTCCAGAGACCATATATCAACGTGGAATTTGGCACATGGCTACTTCGCGAGGAGCTTAACCGCTTCGACAACAATCAGTTTGCTGCGTTGTCAGCCTACAACGCAGGGCCAGGCAGTACAGCAATATGGCTGGAAGTATCTCAGGGAGACCCGGACCTATTCGTCGAATCCATCACGCTGGACGAGACTCAAAACTACATTCCTCTCATCTATCAGCATTACGCGTTTTATCGGGCTTTATATGGCTCCCCTTAGGCAGTACTGACTGGGGGTTTTGCCTGAACGCCAATCCGGTTACAATGGGGAAGGTTTGAACCTCTTATTCATACGGATCAGCAATTGAGGCAATAGCGTGGCACGACGATTCCAGGAGAATTCCCTCCATACTGGTCAGATTGCTTATCTGCATGCCAAGGGACTGGTTGAGCTTGATTTCCCTGTGCTGGTCCGACCAATGGATGATCGTTATAGCTACGTTGTAGCACATTGGCCGATTGAGGATGAGTCACAATTATATTATCGAGTATGGGAACCCACTTCTGCGATGCACATTACCGCGCGTGGAGTTTTTGGGGAAGCATACACCGGGCATCAGCATCCAGTGGAGGACGACCAAAAAATATGGGATGCCGTACGTCGCATCCATCGACTGGCAAGCTTTGCCAAGCCAGAAGCGCGCGATAAAGGACATGAGGTCATTCGCCGTGTTTCAGAAGCCATCAGTGAAAAGCAAGGCCACCATGTGCCCCCAATTTCTCTGGCAGTGGTAGCAGAAATTTATCGAGCATGGCAGGCGCTTGTGTTTCCTCATCACATGACGGCAAGCTTTGCGGCTGCCACTCTGTTACTGCTCTTCGGAGTACCCCGTGAGCGCGTCGCCGTATTCGGGATGTACTATCAAGATCCAACGATCTATTATCGAAACAATACCGACTGGCGTGCTGGCTTCTTGAGTGGAACGCCGTACTATACAATCACCGGGGTAATGGTTGGGGGACAATGGGTTCCTGTGGATTTTACACTCCTCGCAGATGGCCCCCACCATCGTCTGGCTCCTACACCCCATTCCCATTTACGTCCTGCTGAATTGGGGCATCATCCTCAGGACGGAGCACAATTTGTTATTGATTATGCCCATCCCTACACCATGATTTTTGCTCCATCCTCCCCTGCCGGAAGCGCCGACTCACCACTCCTTGCACGAATTCCGCTGCTGCAAGTCTATGGTGTTTCGCACCTCTAACTTTCGGTATTCAGATTGCTTTGTAGCACGTCATAAACATCAGCCCCGGTTATTGCCTGTCCTGTGTTGAGATCATTTCCGCGGGCGATAGCCAACTCCCGTCGAAACGTAGAATGCAAATCAGTGCCAGTTGCTTTTTGCGTCAACATGATCGCGTAAGAGGCATTGGCGATGCCATAATGCGTAGAATGAGAGTCAAGCTCCGCAAAGAAGAAGGCGCAGCTTGAATACATTCGCTGCCGATAGAACTGGGCCTCTATCAAAGTACGCAACCGCAGCGAATCATCTGGGGGAAGATCGATTTCTTGATCCTGTAGTAGCTGCTCAGAGGGCAGCAGTCCCAGTTCGACCTTGATGTAAGCCTCACGGAGACGCTGTGGATCATCTACCCCAAGGTGCTTTGCTTCATCTAGATAGACCTCATCAAGTTCAAATCGCAAATTGTCAAAGGCGCGGCGCAACGCCCCCTTCCAGGTAGAGTCGCCCGCTGTACAACTGCATCCAGTCGACCAGCGTGCAACTCCATGCTCGCAGCTCCAGGATGTGTTTTCTCGTAGTTTTAGCTTGCTTTTCGGTTCCACTTCACGAGCATACCGAGCCAGGGAAGTGATCTCATACCCGGCAGCATGGGCTTCATAAGTTAGCAGCCAATGAAGGAATTGTTCTTCGCCAGACCAGTGATGCCCAAAAGTCTCCCCATCGGTTGCAATGAGTGTTAGTTCCCCAGCGTCCTTTTTTCGCGGCCCAAGAACCTGCCGCGCCCAGCGCCCTGCTCCGCCGAAGCGCCCCAGATTAAATGCAATATCGTTGGATAAGCTTTCGTCTCGAAGGAAAACTTTGATCCGTTTGCCGCTAGGCAACTCCACCCAATAAGGCCCTGCCCCGCTGATTTCCCCCTCTACCTGACGCTCCGTGAGAATCGTCCACTCGATTCCTTCATCGACTAGCACCTCCAAAGTATCCGTGTCAACCGCCATCTCTGGCAGCCACATTCCAGAAGTAGGTCTGTCAAATCGATAGTTGAAGACGACCTTGCCCCAGCGAACCTGAGTCTGCTTATCAGAGCGACGGGCCAGTGGAAGGATCGTATGATCCATCGGTTGGGCTATCCCGTTACCGACTCCAAACTGCTTACGATTTTCGGCATCTGCTTCGATGAAATAGCGATAGGTGTCCGGGGCATGTTCGGCCAGCCAGTGCGCCAGCGTTTCCCCTACATTGAAGCTAACAAGCTTGTAATTGCCACTCCTGCCATTTGGCTCATAGCATTCCGCTGTGATTCTGGCATTCCAATTAGGATATGGAGCCGCATCAGCCTCGACGAGTGATGCCGGACTGAAAGGATTTCCACGCGGCGGCTGATAGTAATGACAATGGACTGAAAGAAATTGAGATTCAGACATACCGATACTTTGCCCCGCTTCACGGGCAGGGCAGATGCCTTTCTGTGCTTATAGTCGAAGTCTTCCAAGTTGAAACTTCAGGTTTATCCGCCAACTTTCCCCTGGCTGAAGCAAAATAGGCCAAAGACATAGCATGGTGGTTCCCTGATAATTGCTCTCGAACCCTGCTTCGGAGGCAGATACACTTTCCAGAGGAAAACGCCATACAGTAGCAGGCAAATCGAGATCGACATCCGCACGAATATTCCATAATTCACTCACTAGCCGAAGAGCGGAGACGTCCGAGGCAGAAGCGATCTCCGCAAGCGAGGTCATCTCCTCTCCGATAGCGAGATGGGTGTGACTATCGTTCCCCCCTGCAAATCCCCAATTCGTCTCTATTCCGAAGCGAACATCCAGCACACTATCACTGTCGTTTCGCAGATGGTAAGCAACCTCGACAGAATCGCTACCGGCCTCAAGATTGAGGACTTTTTCTACGTGAACCGGGATCTGAGAGGCCCCTTGCCAGACTTTGCCATCACGCCAAATCCGCACACGAAGCTCTTTGTCAGACTGGCTGGTCACTTCCTGCAAGTATGCCTGATTTATGAAGTCACCCTGCTCAGGATATTCACTGCGATAAAACGAATTCAGAGTGGCATCCTCTCCCAGAAAATGATCCAGAAGAGAGGCGCGGCGATGCCAATCATAGATCAACTTTTGTTCCAGATGCCCTTCTCGCGCTCGGACAACTGTGGAGTGAATGCTTTCGGGTTCGGCCTGAAGTCCATCGGAATCAGGGGTGATAACCGTTCCCGCCTGGGCCGCTGCAATCAGATCGCGATGATACCCTTCGCAGCGACGTGTCATTACATTCAAGAGATTATAGTGAAGTAGGCGATAGTCCCATTCGATCAGAGAACCACCCTTGTTCAGGTTAAGAATCAGGTTCTGTCGATCGGTTGCGATCACCAGATCATCAACTCCATCATGATCAAAGTCAATAGACTCAACTCGCACAAATGGAGTGTCTTCAACTTTATCCGCTAGATTCTCGGCCTGAATGAGATTTTGATAGTCTGCGACGCGAATATGAAATAGATACACACCGCCAAAGACACCATGCCAATACCCGCAGTTGCATTGGCCTGCCCACAGATGATTGAGGGCTTCCGTCTTCAATGCACCATCTTCCATAGAATGAACTTTACGACTAACCCACAACGCTTTCTTATGAAGCTGATTCACCTCTTCATATTTCACCATGAAGCTGCGCCACAGCCCACCTCGCATATAGTGGGTAATATCGTTTCGTCCTTCTATCTGGAGTGTATGGCGCAAATGGGGTAGTTCCCATGCCCCATCCGGAGGCAGCGACCACTCCCCTATTTCCTGATACGAAGCAGTTGGCAAGTAAACACGGCCTAGACTTGAATGCTCTCTAGCAAAGTCCCCTGGGGGAATTGTTATGAGCCAGTCCTGATTTTCCTCCAGCGCCGTGAAAAAACGCTCCATCCAACCCTCTTCCCAAATATAGGAATAGGTTCCAGGCCAGAGGCCGAATTTTTCTCCATCATCTCCAAAAATAGCAACACGAGCACGCCCAGCATAGCGCCCCGTCGTATCCGGTCTCCCCGCCTGTACTCGCAGCCAATCGATTACTTCTGGAACAGGTTTCCAAGGGATCAACTCACGCATCAACATTGGAGTGGCGAAAATTCTCAGGCGATTGCCTTGCTCTTCCGTGACGTAATACCCAAGCAGGTCTTCATCAACATATCCCACGTTCTTAAAGTGGGTGTCGTCTACAATGGTAAACTGGACACCTGCCTGTGCGATAGACCGTGCTAAGTGTGGTTCCCATATGCGTTCTGCAAGCCACATCCCTGTTGGATCATAGCCAAAGTCGCCTTTTATCGAATCAGTCTGCTTTTGAATCTGCCCTACTTTGTCTTTATCTGGAAGAGCCGCCAGGACAGGTTCGTAATAGGCGCCACTCAGAATTTCAATTTGCTCGCGTTCGACGAGAGCGCGGATTCGCGGAAAGAAGTCCGGTTTGTTCTCCAGCAGCCAGTCCCGTAATGGTCCAGTATAGTGCAGCGCCAGCCGTACATCGGGATGGCGTTCCAAGCACTCAATCATCGGCAAGTAGGATTTTTGATAGGCTTCTTCAAATACCCACCCGAAATTGCCAACTGGTTGGTGATTGTGCAACGCAAGCGATAGATACATCTTCGAGGTCATAGCGATCCTGAAATGATGGTAGCAAAACCTTAGGATTCATTAGCAAGCATCAAGTGGAGGCCCGCAGGCATATTCTGAACAGCTACAAGAACGGGCTAAGAGCCTACCCTAGCCCGGTTACTGAAGCAAATCCAGAATTAGTAATCTGCCCGAATGACAGATGGAATATCAGCATTTTCAGGAATCTCCATCTGCTTAAAATCCTCCGTGCGGAGATCCGAAGCAACGCATGCACCACGATGCACGATCATTCCGTTGGGCACGTGCGTTCCTTTTCCAATCATAACAATGCCACGATCCGGGCCAGAATCGGAGATTTCACCAATTCGAGCGTTGTGCCCGATCACGCAATTCTTGTCAATAACCGCTCGTTCTACAGTTGCGCCTGCTTCGATATAGCTATCCGTAAGAATGATCGATTCACGAACTACTGCATTAGGCCCAACGTATACGCCGGGTGACAACACAGAACGCTCCACAATCGCGCCACCAGCAATTATGGAGCCATCCGTAATCAGGCTGTCGACACACTGAGCACCGGCCTCTATGCGCACGGGAGGTCGCTCTTCGCTACGGGTATGGACAATCCACGCGCGGTCGGTGAGGTCAAGTGCGGGCGGATTTTTCACTAGGTCCATGTGAGTTTCCCAGTATGCGTCGATAGTTCCTACATCGACCCAATATCCAGAGAAAGGATAGGCAAACACGCGCATGTTGTCTTCTATCATGCGAGGCAAAATGTCCTTCCCAAAGTCATGCGAGGTGGTTCCACGTTTGGCATCGGCCCGCAGCAGATTTTCGAGCGCGTCCAATCGAAAAAGATAGACACCCATTGAAGCAAGTGTCCCTTTGGGTTTGGCTGGCTTTTCAACAAAGCCAGTAATTCGATACTGATCATCGGTGGAAATAATCCCAAAACGCGATCCTTCCTCCGGCGAGACATTGATTGTGCAAACCGTTGCATCAGCAGCATGCTCCTGATGAAACGTGATCAGCGCATCATAATTCATCTGGTAGACATGGTCACCCGAAAGAATCAGGATCAGTTCCGCCCCATTCTGCTTAATGAAATTCAGGTTCTGATAGACCGCGTCTGCCGTACCTGCATACCAGTCCGATTCAGCCCGCCCCTGGAATGGTTGAAGTAGCTGAAGCCCTCCGCTAAAGGATCGGTCAAGATCCCACGGACGTCCATTAGCAAGGTGTTCATTCAATGAGTGTGGGCGATACTGCGTCAGAACAAGGACATCATATAAGCCTGAATTGACACAGTTAGAAAGAGTAAAATCTATAATGCGATATTTCCCGGCAAAAGGAATGGCAGGTTTGGCCCGCTTGCGTGTAAGAACCTTCAAGCGTGTGCCCTCTCCTCCAGCCAATATCACAGCTCTTACCTTCATAGAACCTCCTGTGACACCAAATCCCTGTTAACCCTCATGAGACTAACCATATTGTCGCTTGCTATCAATTGCCAGAGAATACAGATCAATGTAGCGTCGGGCAGACGCCTCCCATGAGAAATCACGCTGCATAGCTGCAACCTGCATCCGACGCCAGCGCAGTTGATCACTGGCATAAATGCGGAGCGCATCTTCTACTGTGGCCCTTAACGCCTCTATCTCATAGGGTTTGAATAGGAATCCTGTCGTCTGGTCAACCGTATCCGCCAGACCGCCAACCTGCCTTACTACTGGCAGACACCCGTATCGCAGTGCAATCATTTGACCGATGCCGCAAGGTTCAAACTGCGACGGCATCAGGAATAGATCTGCACCCGCGTAGATGCGTTCCGACAGCGGTTCATCAAACCCCAGCTTCACAGCAATCCGTTCAGGGAAATCTCTTGCAAGGTCTAACAAGGCAGTTTCAAACTCCACCATCCCTGATCCGAGAATGACGACCTGCACTTGAGTAGTCGTCATGAGTTGCCTCAGAACGGGAATCATGATATCCAGACCTTTTTGGCCTACCAACCGAGTTACTGAAGATAGCAGCGGAACGCTGGAAGATACTGGAAGTCCAACCTCAGCTTGCAGAGCATCTTTATTGGCAGATCGCTCTTCCAGTGAGTGCTCATCGAAAGAACTGAGCAGCACGGCACTCGTGGACGGGTTCCACCGTGCTGAGTCAAGCCCGTTGAGGATGCCCAGCATATGGGCTACACGAGCTTCAAGCAGACCTTCGAGATCATACCCCCCCTCAGACGTAGTGATCTCCCTCGCATAGGTTGGGCTTACCGTACTCAACATAGTACTGTAAGCAAGCCCTATTGCCAGGGAATTCTCTGTCTTCCCCATCGCTCGCAGGAGGGGATGAGCGATAGGAGGCAACCCAGCACGGTCGAGATGCCACCCAACGCCCCACCCCTGATACATCATGTTGTGTATGGATAGGACGGAAGCTGTATGTCTGAGGTGGGCATCATTGCGATACTTCGTTGCGAGCAACATGGCCGCCAACGCAGCATGCCAGTCATGGAGATGCACAATATCAGGAACCCAACCCTCTTGATCTGACAGAATTCGGATGAATTCTAAGGCCGCCGCGCAAAAGAATAGATAGCGACCAAGATTTACACCATCGTCACCATGATAGATAAAGACCTCATCTGCGGAGAAGAAGGGCCATCCTCGGAGGAAGTAGATGTCTACTCCCTCGTGGTGCACATGCGCAACCTCGACCTGAGTTTCAGCCCCATTCCACTGAATGCTGAATGCGGCGAATGGTTCCATGCCAAAAGCTGCGGACACGATTGCCCCGTAATACGGGACTATGACGCAAATCTGATGATCTCCTAGGCGGTTGAGAGCCTGCGGCAGAGCGCCTACAACATCCCCCAACCCACCCACCTTCACAAAAGGGGCACACTCCGCTGCGAGATGGACGATTCGCATTGCTATTCTGATGCCCTATATCTAGCGTGGCTGAAACCATCGATAATCAAGCGATGGGAATACTTTATCCACCTCGTAAAGCTCTTCGGCTAATTGGCGGTCGGGAAGACCTGCTTCCAAGGATTCCGCCAAAGCTTCAAAACGCTCGACATGCCTGGTGAATCGACGAATGGCGTATTCGCGTGCCTGCCCCGTTGTCACGAGAAAAGGCCAGTCACTCGACTCAAGAAGCAGTAGCTCACGCACAGCCTGATTCAGGACGACCTCTTCATCGGGAGTTGGCTCAACAGCACTTGCGGCGAGAGACTGCATTCTACGCTCTGCCTGATGGATAGGAACCCACATCCAATCCGTCTCGACATTGTCCCATGTCCAGTGATTTCCACCTGTTCCCCATGAGCTTTCTGGAATATGTAGCACGTCTTTCGGGCTGTGAGTTTCCACAAACTCGCTCGCACCAACAAGTTCAACAGATGGGTCCTGTGCAAGATGCCGAAGTACCTGCTTGATCCATTCAATCCCTTCAAACCACCAGTGACCAAACAACTCCGTATCGTAATTAGAAGCAATCAATCCATAATCATTGGTTTCCCGATGATGTTCTTTGAGCCTATCGGAAACTAACCATGCAAAGTGGCGTGCGTGCTCGGCGACCTTCCCCATAGCCCACTCAGGATGATACGTATCTTTGTTGCCTAATTCGACCCGTGGCCCAGTCACGCGCCAGTACTGCATTCCAGATGTCCCATCTTTTTTGTGGAACTCTCGATAATCATAGTCCCCTGGGTATCCCCAGTCGGCTGACCACACCTGCATTCCAGTACGGTTATCACGCCCAATCACTGCTACCCCAGAATGCTCTGCCGCACCCTTTCCTGCCACGGTATCCGAAACGTAATAGGCCTGAAAGGTGGATGCCTCCCGCATTGGGATCGCTTGCTGTAGCGGGATCACATATCGACGCTTTACCTCTCCATA
>JAHEME010000582.1 GCA_024643825.1 Chloroflexota bacterium
CGCCTCATCCAATGCCGCCGCGCAGCCCCCGGTCTACGGCCCCGGCATGATGCAGGGCGATGGCTACGACTACAATCCACGCGCCAGCGGCAATCAGCCCAATGATCGCGGCGATTATGGTCAAGGCCCACGCAGAAACGTTGGCCCCGGCATGATGGATGACTACGGCAGGGGATACGGCAATGGCCCCAACGCCCAGGGAAACTTCGGCCCCGGTAGAATGCAAGGACGCGGCGGCATGATGGGTGGATACGGCGAGGGCTACGGCCCCGGCATGATGCAGGATTTCGAGGGCGGCATGATGGGCGGCTACGTCCCCGATCCCTCCCTCGTCCCCGCGCAGGGCGAACGCCTCACCATCGATCAGGCCATGCAGGTCGCTGAGGCCTACGCAGCGGCACAATTGGGCGATGGCTTTGAAGTCACCGAAGTCATGGAATTCGATAATCACTTCTACGCTGAGATTCACGAAACTGAGTCCGGCATCGGTGCAGTCGAAATCCTCATCGACCCCACCACCGCCGCCGCGCACCCCGAACCCGGCCCGAACATGATGTGGAACACGAAGTACGGCATGATGGGCGCTGGTCGCGGCATGATGAACGGCTACCTCGGCAATCCGTCCGCAGAGATGACCATCACGCCGGAGAAAGCCATCGAACTCGCACAGCAGGCCCTCGATGAAGCCAGCACGAGCCTTACCGCTGGCGACGAAGCCGAAACCTTCTACGGCTACTACACCATCCATACCATGAAAGACGGCGAAGTCGTCGGGATGCTCGGTGTCAATGGCTATACGGGCGAAGTCTGGCTCCACACCTGGCACGGAACCTTCGTCGGCATGACGGGCGAGTAATACCTGCGCTGCTTGTGTGCAGCACCCGGCCCGGATCGTCCAATCCGGGCCGGGTAGATTCTCCACAGTCTAATCTATTTCTTCTAGCTTTTCCTCCGCGCCCCTCCGTGCACTCCGTGGTTCAAGCCTTTGCTCGTTATGCCTGCGATTTCTCATACGCAATCAGAATGAGTCCCGTTCCCTCTTCTTCCTCTTCCCCCACCTTCACATACCCGAACTTCTCATAGAAGTGATGATTGCGCACCGCATACAACGGGGTATCCAGCGTCCATTTGACCGCATCATAGGTCCGATCCAGGAACACCATCGCCTGTGTCCCAATCCCCATTCCATGATATTCCGGGTCAAGATAGATCAAATCCAGATGATAGTGCCCATCCCCCTTCCCGAACACTACGATCCCCCCGACGATCTCCCCCTCGTACACAATCTTGTACGTGTCATCGTTCTTGATCTTTTCCAGCATACTCTCCAGCGAATCGTACCCCGGCGGCCCGCCCACTTCTACGCCGGGGTACATCACGGCATCGTGCTCAAACGCCCGCACCTGCGCCCGCAGTAGCGCCTCCGCATCTTCAGGGGTAGCTCGTTCAACACTCACGTTCATCTTTCGCCTTTTTGCTTTTCCTTTGCGGCCTTTGCGGTGAAAGCCGTTGCCGTTCTGCCTTTCCTCTGCGGTTCAGGCTTTTGCCTTTTACCATCAGCCATCTGCTATTCGCTATCTGCTATCTGCTATCCGCCACAGGCTTTTTACCGTTCCTACACATCCTTCTCCACCCAGTAAATCCCCGTTGCCCCGCTCGGATGTGTCGAAGCGTAAGTCGCGACCTGCAAGTCGCCGTTGCCGTCCGTCGCCCGCACCGCAAACTGGTGATGCCCCGGCGAATAGACCCAATCATACCGCCAGATCACCCATGTCGTCTCCGAGATCGGGTCGCGCAGATCGCAATCCGTCCACTCGCCTTCATCCACAGACACCTCCACCTTCGCGATTCCCCGCGCACCTGCGTGTGCGATCCCGCCGATAGCCAGAAACGTCTGTCCATTTTCCTCATATTTGACATCCAATCCTACTGTATCAATCACCGAGGTCGTTTGCATCCGGGCCACCTTATCCCAGCCGCGCACCACCCAGTAGCCCGGCGTGTCCGCATCGATAACCTGCATATCCACGATCCACTTCGGCTGCTTCATCCCGTAGAGATTCGGGATGTAAATCCGCGCAGGGAAGCCGTGCTTCACTTGCAGCGGCTGATCGTCCCACGCATAGCACAGCATGATGCGTTCATCAGCCGCCACCATCGCCAGATCGAGTGTCTCAAAAAATCCGTCCTGCCCGGAGATCAGCAGGAACTTCCCGTTCGCCTTCACCCCCGCGTCCGCCAGCAGCTTCTGCATGCTGACTCCCGTCCAGCGCGTCGTCCCGATCAGGTCGCCGCCCAATTCGTTCGAGATGCACGCCAGCGTCACAAACTGGTGCATCGGCTCATACGCTCGCAGATCAGCAATCGTGAGTTCCAGTGGAGTCTCCACCAACCCCCGAATTGGTAGCTTCCACGACGTACCATCGATGGGCACAGGCGCAAGGTTAATATCGATTCGGTAGTGTTCGTCCAGGGGTGTGTACTCTGGTCGCGTGCCCGCCACGGGCTGCACACTCGCATCCTTGTTGGGAAGCTGCTCCAGCGGAAATCCGCCCGACGCCCCCGGAAGCGAACCCGATGCCGCCGTTCCTCCTGTCCCGCTGACTGCCCGCCGCGCGCTCCGATCCGGGATCAGCAGCCCCACGCCCGCCCCCACCACGGTAATGATCGCCGTTGTCCGCCCCATCTTCACCAGAAACTCGCGCCGACTGATCTGCTCCACCGACGCGGCTTTTTCTATCCCCCTTGCTTCAACCCCCGAAGGAGTTGAAGCCGCCGTTCTCCCCTCTCCGGTACGGGGAGGGGCCGGGGGTGGGGTAGCCACGGATGAAAGCCTACCCTCTTCTCCCCCCGATCCAGAGGCTGTCTGCGCTGCCGCCGTTCTCCCTTCTCCCACCGGGAGAAGGGCCGGGGGTGGGGTAGCCACGGATGAAAGCCTACCCTCTTCTCCCC
>JAHEME010000583.1 GCA_024643825.1 Chloroflexota bacterium
AGTTCCCACTCTTGCAGGATGACTTTGAAACCTATCTCAACGAAACGCTTTTCCAGACTGACTTCATGGATGCCTACTCCCCTCTTGGATTAGGCATCTCCTAATTGGTTTATCCATAAGTAAGTTGGCCAGTGTGCTCCTGTACCATCTTGGGGCTTAAACTGGACTGACCAAGCGCCTTCTGAAAGGCGGCAAGAACTTTCTTGTTGCTGCTCTTAATCCGCTCAGGATCGCTGTCGTCATTTTGTGGCGGCAACCTGGTGATAAATAGCCCTTGGCGACCTGAAGGGATTCGAACACCTGTTCAGGTACGAAATCACAATAAACATCAACGCAAAAAGAGAAGCCCCTGGTACAAAACCAGGGGCTTCTGAATTTTATGGACCTGCGGGAATCTGTGTCGAACACTTGTTCTGTTAGAGCGTGATTGCGTAACAGATTTACTCTTTAGTCACGCGATAGAGACTTACTATAATTCGGTTCAAACGGATTTGCAAGAATGAAGCGGGCAATCCAGAGGGTTCACAAAAACCTGTGACATTTTCAAACCCAACCCATATGTTCGATGATTGATGCAACCCTAGATAACCTCACGCATCGAGTAGAGGCAGCAGTTATCGGATTGTGCAGCTTTTGTGTCAGCGTGTATCCCGCGTAATGGCGGGCAAGAGAACTAATCCTCACGGTCTGTGAATATACATCCGAAGTTAGCGCTACGATAGGATTAGTGCCGCTGACAGCAGCACTCGCTGTTCGTCCCTCACCGCGCAACTGAAGTCCAAGAGCGTGGATTGTTGATGTTTGCTACTACATCGGACATACTACAGGCAGCTTTATTAAAGGATTTTGGCGATCCCTTGAATAAGGCAATGTCTTATTAAAGGATCGCGAAATAAGGGGGCATTCCATGAAGCGAGGAACAACCGGTCATTATCAGATCACGATGGTGGGCGGCGAAACTATCCAGGCTTTCATTCCCGTCCCGCTGCCCCCTCAGCCAGTCCTTAATCTCTCTGGGCCGCGCCAGCGTCTGCTGGAACGAGCCACAATCGCTATTGGGCGCTTGGACAGCATCACCCTCCTGCTGCCTGATCCCAATCTCTTCCTGTATGCCTATGTCCGACGTGAAGCCGTACTATCCTCCCAGATCGAAGGGACGCAGTCTTCGCTGTCTGACCTGCTGTTGTATGAACTGGCAGAAGCGCCCGGCGTCCCATTTGATGATGTCAACGAAGTATCCAACTATGTTGCGGCGCTGGACCACGGCATGACACGGCTGCGGGATGGTTTTCCATTATCTAACCGGCTGATTCGTGAGATGCATCAGATTCTACTGGCACATGGCAGAGGCAGCGAGAAACAGCCAGGCGACTTCCGCCGCACGCAGAACTGGATCGGCGGTACGCGCCCGGGGAATGCCCATTTCGTCCCCCCGCCGCCCGACGCTGTAGCCGATTGCATGGCTGCGCTGGAACGCTTCATGCATGATGAGGATGCCCCCTATCCCATATTGGTCAAAGCAGCGCTGGCGCATGCCCAGTTTGAGACCATCCACCCCTTCCTCGACGGGAACGGGCGTATTGGGCGGCTGCTTATTGTACTTCTGCTGCATCATGGTGGCGCGCTCTCCCAGCCGCTGCTGTATCTGAGCCTGTATTTCAAACAGCATAGAGCCCAGTATTATCGCCACCTAGATCA
This sequence comes from Chloroflexota bacterium, assembly GCA_024643825.1. Classification (GTDB taxonomy): domain Bacteria; phylum Chloroflexota; class Anaerolineae; order Aggregatilineales; family UBA3940; genus JAHEME01. The sequence goes on from JAHEME010000583.1 coordinate 1,699, forward strand.
GATACGGACAGATGGAGACTGGGAATCTTGGCTAGCCTTCTTCCTAGAAGGTGTGGAGACCACTGCTGCGGGGGCGGTGCAGACAGCCCAGCGTTTGATCGATCTCTTCAGGGAAGATGCTAACCACATCCAGGATCTGAAACGGGCAGCGCCCAGTGCTCTGCGCGTTTTTGATGCGCTGCGAGAGCGGCCAATCAACACATTGGATGTCGTGTGCCGTCGAACCGGACTAACGTTTCCCACCGCATCCAAGGGGATGGCTGCCCTTGTTCGTCTAGGCATTGCCCGTGAGCTGACGGGTCAGCGCCGCAACCGCGTCTTTGTATATGATCGTTATCTGGAGATCCTGAACGTTGGTGCTGAACCCCTGTGACACAAATGGGCATCACCCTGGGAGGTATATCATGAGCGAATACCAGTGCTATGAGTTTCAGGCATTAGACCGCCCACTCACGCACGAAGCACAGGAAGAGATGCGCCGCTTGTCCTCGCGGGTGGCGCTGACCGCGACCAGCGCCAGTTTTGTCTACAACTATGGTGATTTTCGAGGCAACCCCTATGATGTGCTAGGAAAATACTTCGATGCGATGCTCTACATTACCAACTGGGGTACACGCCAGTTGATGTTTCGTTTCCCGGCAAACGCCATTCCCGATGACGTGATGAGTACCTATCAGTATGCCGACAGCCTGGAATGGTCACAGGCAGGCAAATACGTCATTCTGAACATCGAGCACAACGAGGAGGACGGATATGATGGCTGGATCGAGGGTGAGGGATCACTCTCCGGTATGGTTCAACTGCGCGACGACATCCTGCATGGTGACTGGCGCGCACTGTACCTTGCGTGGCTCAAAGTAGCTCACTCTGAAGTGCAACTATTGGAAGCAGAGGAGGATCTGGTCGAACCGCCCATCCCGCCAAACTTACAGCGCCTCTCCCCGTCGCTGCGAAATCTCATCACGTTCTTTGATCTGGATGACGATCTAGTCCTAGCTGCCGCACAGGCAAGCCCAAAAGTCGAGAGAACTGATGAAAGACTCAGCGGAATCATCGATCATTTGTCCAAAGAGGAACAACACGATTTCTTGAAACGGTTACTAAAAGGCGAACCTCACTTAGACATCGCACTAGCAAATCGCCTGCGCGAGTTATCTGGCATGAGTAAGGCGGATTCGATATCGAGCCAGCGGCGCACGCTTCGCCAACTCCTCGCCGTATCAAAGGTGATCATGCAGCAGCGGCTTGAGGC
>JAHEME010000049.1 GCA_024643825.1 Chloroflexota bacterium
TCGTCTCTTCAGCGAAATCAGCAAGACCTGGGCGGGTTGCCCGCTCCGTTCCTTTGAATTGGCCGTGGACTACATTGCCGCCACGACCACGCAAACTGGCCTGGCTGTTCAGGCCCATTTACTGAGCGGAACATAGGTTAGTGAACTAGTCGGGCAGTGCATGAGAGAAACAGGCTTGAATAACATCGGGTTTGTGGCGCAGGCGAGCCACGGCTTTACGAAGCTCAAGGCGCAAATGGGTCAAATCATGACAACAAACGTTTCGAAGTTCAACCCCTTTGAGATAGCGCCAAATGCCTTCATCGGGGTTGAGGTCAGGGGCATAGCCCGGCAGGCGTTCCAGGTGAATGCGTTGTGTGCCGCCTTGGGCCAGGAACTCCCGCACGGCAGCGCCGTGGTGGGCAGGCAGACCATCCCAAATGACCAGGAGCTTGCCGGGAAGATGGCAGAGCAGATGTTTGAGAAAACGCACGATGGCCGGGCCTTTGAAGGCTTCTTCTTGCATCCTCAGGTAGAGGTCGCCCGCCGGGGTAATGGCGCTGATGACCGAGAGATGATCCCAGGTCAGCGGGACGCGCAGCAGCGGCGTTTCGCCTATCGGCGCATAGGTGCGTACCAGGGCGGGCAGCAGATAGAAGCCCGCTTCATCCACAAACACTATCGTCCGTCCTTCCTGCTCGGCTTTTTTTGCAGCTCAGGCCAGGTCTCGGTGCGCCAGCGTTCAATGGCGGCTTCGTCCCGCTGCTTGGCGCGCTCAACCGGCTTCTGGCTGCTCCAGCGCAGCGCCTTCAAGAGGCGTCCTACATGCGTCAGACTGTATCGCACACCCAACTCCCGCTCGATGACGCTGGCGACCCGGCGGCGCGTCCATACTTCCCCTCGAAAACCGAAGTGTTCGGCCCCTTGTTGCAACAGACTGGGTAGCCGTCCCATCTGTTCGTCACTCAAGCGCCGCGGCGCCCCACTTTTCGGCTGGGTTCGCAGTGCCTCTGGCCCGCCCTCCCGCCCGCGACGCATCCAATCACTGACCGCTGCCTTGCTCACCCCCAGCGCCTCTGCTATCGCCTTCTGGCTCCATCCCTTTTCCTTCAACTCCCACGCTCGCAGGCGGCGCGCTTCGCGCCAATCTTGTGGCTTCCTTGCTCGTTTCTTGTCCATGCCGCCAGTTTACCATCTCCAGCTACCTTTGTTCAATTTCTTATGGTTCGCTCAGTAAGTATCGAAGCTGGGTCCCACTCGTAGGCGTCTTTAACTTCAACATAGCCTGCCCAGTTCAAACCGCGCGGGTTCATGGGATTATGTTCGTATTGCATATCGAGGTATGCCTTTGATGCGGGAGACATAATCACATGGCAGGATTTCTGCTCGGCCAGGGACCGAGCAATGGAGGCTGAGGCTGTTGGTTCCGTATTCCAATACTGTACGATGGTGGTCGGAGAGAGAGCAATTCGCGCCACCTCTGTCCAGCCAATCATCTGTTTGTCCTGGGTCTGGACGATATTCTGGAGGCGCTGCATGAACGTACGGTAGTCTGCCTCACTTGTGGCATGGGCTTCATCGCCGCCGACATGGATGTAAGGTCCGGGTGTGATCGATGCTAACTCGCGTATTACGTCAGTTGCGAATTCATAGGTAATTTCTTTGCTGGTGCACAACGAACTGAATCCCACTTCCATGCCAGTGTAGAGCGGCGGCGCGATCCCGTCGCAGTTCAGTTCAGGATAGGAAGCCAACGCCGCATTGGTGTGCCCCGGCAAATCGATCTCCGGGACAATCGTTATATAGCAACTCTGTGCATAAGCTGTGATCTCTGCGTATTCCTGCTGAGTATAGTAACCGCCATTGGCTCCTCCAACCGCCGTACTGCCGCCGTAGGTTGCCAGATTTGGCCACGAATGGATCGCGATCCGCCAGCCCTGATCATCGGATAGATGCAGGTGCAGTCTGTTTAATTTGTAGTCGGCCATCAGATCGATGAATCGTTTGACATCTTCCACCCCGAAGAAGTGTCGGGCCACATCGAGCATAGCGCCTCGCCACAAGAAGCGAGGGTAATCAAGGATTCTACCGGTTGGCAGTTCCCAGGATCCAGGCTGAACATCCGTAGGCTCTGGAAATAGCTGACGGAGCGTCTGAACTCCATGAAATACGCCAGCGGCCTGACATGCAGCGATGGTGACCGAGTCTGGAGTTATGGAAAGGGCATATCCCTCCTCCCCCCAGGCCAGATCGCTGCCGATCGTCGTCAAGGTAACGTTCCCCTTTGACACAAGATCGGTTGCCTCCAATACCGTGATTCCGTAGCCAGTGGAGGAATTCAGCCGCTCAGCAAGATACTGGCCAATAGCAAGCAGTTCCGGCTTGCCAGGTTCGACACTAATGCTGGCATCGGGCGAGAACAAGAATAGCCCACCAGTCTCAGCGACGGATACGGGCTTGGGTATCAACGTACTCATTCTGGAAGCTGTCATTGAAACCTGTCTCGCCGGAAGGGATGCTCCATAATAGGGCCTTATCAATCCCCGAAGGCGCGATCCAGCAGAGCTCGTACTGCTCCGGAAACCCCCGCATTCAGTCCAAGCTGCGCTGCTACGATCTCAAGTTGATCTACGGGGAGGTAACCTGCCAGACTCTGGACTGTTTGGCGAATAACTGGATAGAAGAGATCAAAGCTTCGCATGACTCCTCCGCCAAGCACAATGCGATCTGGCGAGATGGCGAGAACCAGATTGCGTAGTCCGATACCGAGCGCATGCGCAGCCCGCTCAATAACTGAACTTGCCACAGCATCCCCCACCTGCGCGGCACTTGCTATGATCTCGGCGGTGATGCCATCAAGAGTGTTGCCAGCCAGAGATAGGATCCTGCTCTGTGCAAGATCGGGATGGTCGCGTGCTTGCTGGGCCAATGCTGGGGCTGCTGCCAGCGATTCAATACAGCCATGTGAACCGCAGTAACACTCTGGACCGCCCGCAGTAACCGTCATGTGGCCAACTTCGCCAGCAAGACCCGTCGCGCCAGTATGCAGCATCCCATTTACAATGATCCCTCCGCCAACACCCGTGCCAATAGTCAGATAGATCATGTGCTGTGTGCCGCGACCTGCACCCAGCCAGAACTCCCCAAGAGCTGCCGCATGGGCATCGTTTTCCAGGACAACCGGAACCCCGAGTGCATCGTGGAGACTGTCTGCCAGGGGGACATCGTCCCAGGTAGGCAGAGTGTAGGGGTTCTGAATGCGTCCGCGCACCCGGTCAATAGGCCCTGTTATGCCGATCCCCACGCCTGCAATTGTTGCGCGTCTGGACTGTTGCTGTGCTTCATGAAGGAACCCCAGAATACGCTGGATTCCATCCTCTGGCCCTCGCTCGGGCAGGGTGGGGCCGCCAATCCGGCTGAGTATCTCCCCATCGGGCGCAAGCGCTGCTACCACGATATTCGTCCCCCCAATGTCTACGCCGAGCAGAACTTCATCAGGCACAAACAAATGGGCCACACCGCTAACCTTTCGTCGCTCCAGATGCTCAAATTGGCAATCGGTATCCAGGCAGCATCGTTGGAATTTAGCAGAGCTATTGTTCCAGCACCTTGTCGATGGCTCGAACCTCCGCTGCTGTAAAGGCAAGATTCTGTTGAACCACCGCAATATTCTGCTCAAGCTGTGTGACACTGCTCACGCCGATCAGCGCGGAGGTCGAAGCAGGGTGCCGCAGCACCCAGGCGAGTGCCATCTGAGATAACGTCTGCCCTCGGCTCTGAGCGATCTCATGTAACTGCTGCGCCTGGCTTAGATAGCGTTCGGTGATGTCATCCCGCTGTAGAAACGGACTCGGTTTCGCCGCCCGCGAATCTGCCGGGATGTCTGCAAGGTAACGTTCCGTGAGCAGGCCCTGAGCAAGCGGTGAATAGAAGATCAGACCAACCCCTTCCTGTTCCGCTACATCGAGCACTTCCGGCTCCACCCACCGATCAAACATGTGATAAACCACCTGATTCATCAGACAGGGAGTTCCCAGAGCCCGCAGAATACGCGATGCTTTCTCCATTTGTTCCGCATTGTAGTTTGAAATCCCGACATAGAGAGCCTTGCCCTGCCGTACCACCTGATCCAGCGCGACCATGGTTTCTTCCAGCGGCATGTCTGGGTCAGGGCAATGATGATAAAAGATATCAACGTAGTCGAGGCCCAGGCGCTTCAGACTTTGATCAAGGCTGGCGATGAGGTACTTGCGCGACCCCTGATTTCCATAAGGCCCGGGCCACATGTCATATCCAGCTTTGGTGGAGATGATCAATTCGTCTCGATAGCCACTGAGGTCCCTACGTAGGATGCGCCCAAAGGTCTCCTCAGCGCTGCCCGGCGGTGGGCCATAGTTATTCGCCAAATCAAAGTGCGTAATTCCAAGATCAAATGCACGCCGTGTCATGGCACGCGCATTCTCAAACGCGTCAACGCCACCAAAGTTGTGCCACAAGCCCAGTGAAATAATGGGCAGTTTCAAGCCGCTGCGACCGCAGCGCCTGTATGGGACAAGCTCATAACGATCATCAGCAGGATGATAATCAGGAGAAACAGGGAGCGTCATCAATCATCTCCTTATTGGGGGTTAACCAGTAACAAGAAAGCGGCCCAGCCGCGCAGTTCAAAATCATGTACGCCCCATTCGACGCCAATCTTGAGCGAAGCTGTTATGTGCTGCAGCCTTTGAAATCTAGGCCCAGAACTGGGGCAGGTGCGCCCGATGGGTTTCCAACATGTCGTCGAGCACCGCCTGTACCTTGTCAGCACTGGGGCCTAATGGGTGAACTAGCAGCGCCTGATACGCCGCGTCCCGATCCCCGTGTACTGCCGCTTCTGCTGTGAGTATTTCGTACTGTTTCACCGCCGCGATGAGCCCGAAGCAGGCAGGTGGCAGCGGTTCAGCGGGCAGAGGGTGTGCACCTGCCCGGTCGATGCGACTGGGTATCTCCAAGACCCAATCATCGGGCCACCCGGGTACTGCGCCCTGCTGTCTTACATTGACAACATGTGTTTCGCCGCGGTCGTTATAGTGAGCATCAAGAAGTTGTGTGGCCAGAGTCGAATAATAAGCGCCGCCCCGTTTCATCAGATCGGCTGGAGGTTCCTTTAGATCAGGATCGGCGTACTCACGCAGAAGCTGTTCCTCGATCTCCATTACCTCTTCAGCACGTGAAGGTGGCCACTCCTTCTGCGCTTCCAGCTTCTCGTCCGTGTAGTAGAAATACTGTAGATAGTAGTTCGGGATCATCTGCAGCGTTTCGATGGTACGCACATCCCAATCGGGGTGGTCTTGCGCTTTCAAGTGCCGAATGGTGTGTTCCATAATCTTGGGCCACATTTCTTCACCATCCAGCGTAAAGCCACGATGCCACGACAGATGGTTTAGTCCCAGTGTATTCAGCGAGACTTGATCGGGCGAAATAGGTGTATCGAGTATCTCGGTCAAGTCTTCGACAAAGTGCATCGAGGTCGTGATCGGGACGTTGCACACACCTACGGAAGGCACATCAGGCGCATAGCGTGATAACGCCTCCGTGACCAGTCCTGCCGGGTTCGTGAAGTTTACCAGCATGCCATGAGGCGCTAACTCACGCATATCATCTGCGATAGTGAGGATCACCGGGATAGTGCGGAGCGCCTTCGCCATGCCTCCAATCCCGGTAGTCTCCTGACCTATCAAGCCGTGCCGCAAGCCAAGATATTCATCCCGGCGGCGGGCTTCCATCATGCCCACGCGAAGCTGTGTGATCACATAACTTGCTCCCTGCAGAGCCTCGCGCTGCACGGTAGTCAGAACCACCTTGAATGGTGAGCCGCTGTGCTCTACCATGCGCTGCGCGAAACCACCCACCACCTCCAGGCGCTCTGGAACAATGTCCATTAGCCACATCTCAGTCAGCGGGAAGGTACTCATGCGGTCGAGGAATCCCCTCACCAACTCTGGTGTATAGGTCGATCCGCCGCCAATGACAGCAACTTTCATGCTTCGTCTCCATTCCAACACGCGGCCATCATTGATGCGTCGCGCATGGTTTTATTGGTTCGAGGCGGGATACCCAGGCAGGTTCCGCAATGTGGCTTCAAGCGTTGACCACACCGCACTGGTCACAGAGATCGTAGAGTGCTCCAACCCCAGCAGTGCGGCTCCGAGCACAGGCTCATGATGGAGCTGCACCAGCTTTGCTTTCGGAACCTGTTGAAGGATGACCTGCTGCACGGTATCAAGGAGCAGCGGGCCTCTCCCCTTGAATACGCTGCCCCCCAGCACGACTTCGACGTCCGTCGTCTGGAGGTCGAGTCGCTGGATGATGGCATTGGCCGTCACACCGACCTCGGTTCCGGTTTTGATCAGAATATCCGCCGCTGCTTCGTCGCCAACCATCGCCATTTCAAACACCAGAGGCACAACGTTCAGGAGAGCTTGATGGGGGATTTCTTCGTGATACAGCTTGGCTATCAGCGCCTCTTCATCTGCTGCACCGAACATTGACAGCATCGGATCACGCAGTTGGGTGGGCTTGCCTCTGCCATCCCAGGCTCGCATCACCCCCCCGATAGCGTCATAGGCAATCGCGCTTCCTCCGCTGATGTCGCCTGAGATGGGGCCTAAACCAGGCATTCGCACCTCACGTCCATCGGGAGCCCTGCCTGCCCCATTGAAACCGGTGCCACAGATCACTACCACGCCCCATGATCGGGAGAGGCCAGCCCGTAAAGCTGCCATGGTATCGTTATCGATCACCGCCGTTCGGCTTAATCCCAATTGTTCTACAGCCGATTGCAGCATGCTGTAATCTTCTGGCAGATCAGCACCTGCAAGGCAATAGTAGCCGCACTCGACAGCATTGGCAGGTAGATTCATCTGGCCCAGCCCGATTAGGACGGCTGTTTCTACCTCGTCTAGTGCCGATTCCAGACCGCGAACTTGATGATTACCCCCACCCGCCTGACCAAATCCAACGGCGCGGCCCTTCTCATCAACAATCAGGGCATGCGTCTTACTTGCCCCACCATCTACCCCAAGGAAATAGCGCATAGATCTTTACATTCTGCCAAAGACTCAGGCTAATTGACTGCCAGATCCGCCCTGCGATGAGTACCGGATGTGAAGTAAAACAGAACAAGACCACCTCCTGCAATGATGCTGAGGAGCCGGAAGAGGGCGGGGAAGCCGATGCGGTCATACAGAGCGCCTCCGCCCAGTGATCCCACCAACGAGGCCAGCCCGAATGCCACGCTGGTGAACAAAGCCTGTGATGTCGTACCAAGCCCCTGGGGGGTGTGCTCTTGCATGTAGGTGACTCCACCGATCAGAAAGGCCCCAAAAGAGAGGCCGTGCAGCAACTGCAAAACCAGCACCCATCCAGAAAGTGTGATTAAGGCAAGCAGGAACCATCGCAGGGCAAAGGTGGCGAATGCAATGATCAGCATCCCACGTGCTCCAATACGCTGCATGATGGTCTGTGATGCCAACATCACCGGGATTTCGCTCAGTGCAGCCAGACTCGCAGCCAAGCCGATCAACCCTTCACTCGCTCCAATACGATCCAGGAAGATCACCAAATACTGTGACACGGCGCTGCTTGTCAGCCCGACCAGCAAGACACTGATGAGAAACGGTAATAGGCCAGGAGCCGTCATAAGCTTCCATACCCCGTGGAAGACAGGCACTCGCAAGGTTCCCTGTCGAAGTGGCTGGAAAAATGACAGCAGCAGAGTCAGGCCCATGAAAACCGCATAACCATAAAATATCCATCGAAGGTCCTGATTCTGAATGAACCCGCCGATCAGCCACGTTGAGATTGACCAGCCGATAGTCCCCCACACGCGCAAATCACCGTAGGATCGCTGATGATTTCTAGCTGTCTCAAGTGCTGCGCTGTCAATCAGCGGCAGAATCGGGCTGAAGAAGAAGGCATAGATGGCAACAAGCGCCATCAGCGTCCCAAAGCTTTTCGCCTGCGACAGGGCTAGCATGCTCAATGGTGCGAGGAGCAATGCGACTCGCAGGATCGTACGGTGGGCATGCAAAGCATCAGCGATGCTGCCCCATAATACAGAGGTGCTGGCGGTGATCAGCACGGGTAAGGCGGCCAGCAGGCCGATTTGTTCGCCGCTGAGGCCGAGACGTACATAATACAGGTTGATGAACGGAAGCAGCGCACCAAGTGCCATATAAAATTCCAGGTACATTCCCCGAGCCTGTAGAAGTGTGCGGATCCCTTCCCTTTTGTGTTCGATGGATGAGGTGTCAATGACATTGATGTCAGTCAAAATGAAGCCTCTGGGTTGTTAGCTCGCAAACTGCGGTGTGAAGTTCTTTTCGTTTTCCAACATGCAATCCAGAAATGCTCGCGCTTTGGGATACGACCCCACCAGTGGGTTAACCATCAGTGCTGCCAGAGCTTTCCCTTTATCGCCGTTGAGCGCTGCTTCAATCGTCAGTTCTTCATAGGCTTTGACTGCCTGTACCAGCCCGCGAACGGTATCAGGCATCCTGCCGACTTGGATGGGTTCCACCCGATCACGATAGATTCGGGATGGAACCTCGACGCAAACGTCCGGAGCGAGATCGGGAATGGTATCGTTGTTGCGAACATCAACGGTAACAATCTCACCAGCATCATGCAGCATCGAGATGATTACCTGGAGAACCGGCAGGTAATATTGGGCTCCCCCTTTGGTCTTCAGGATGTGCTGCGATTCCTCATTGAAGCCTTCGGTGGCATATAACGCACAGAGCCGTTCTTCAGACTCCATATCCTGCTCCCCGCGCACCTGCCCCTTTTCCCGATCCTGCTCCAACGTGATGTTCGGATAGTAAAAATAGCGTACGTACCAGCCGGGAATCATCCGGATTGTATTCAGCAGGTCTGGAGCCATCAAAGCCTCGACCAGCCCGTGCTGGTACAGCGGCCCGCTCCTATCAGAGGTTGCGTCGAACAGGGGCTGAAGAAGTTCCTTCCCGTCAGCGGAGAAGCCGCGCGCCCAGCTCAGGTGATTGAGGCCAAAGGAGTCTAGCTGGGCCTGCTCCGGATCAACACCGAGGGCGTGCGCCAGCGCATAGGTGGTGTTGATCGGAATATTGCAGTAGCCAAGTGTCTTGACGGTTGTGTGCTTGAGCAGCGCCTCGGTCACGATCCCTGCCGGATTGCTGAGATTCATCAACCAGGCATCCGGAGCATGTTTCTCGATTTCCCGCGCAACTGCCAGCGCAGCAGGGATCGTGCGCATGGCACACGCAAATCCGCCTGCCCCGACCGTCTCGTTGCCCACCATGCCGAGTTCCATGGGTAGGGTTTCATCCCGCACACGGGCGGCAAGCCCACCGACGCGGATCTGCATGATGACGAAGTCACAGCCGTCCAGCGCCTCGTCATAGCGCGAGGTCGAGTGCAGCCGCGTTGCAAGAGCGTATTGATCGATCACCCTTTGGCATACGCCTGCTATCAAATCAAGCTTTTCCGCGTTTAGATCCATCAGAGTGACCTGATCGACATCAATGTGTTCCCGAAAGTCATGCAGGTCCGCAAAAAGCTCTGGCGTATAGCTGCTGGCCCCGCCAATGACTGTGATTTTGATCCCCATGCCCTTTGTCCTTTAAGGAAGGTAAGTTCTAGGCCTTGAATGCGCCGACTGTAAGGCCGCGCAGAAACTGCCGTTGAGCCAAGAAAACAAGAATGAGCACAGGAACAGTTGCTAGAACGGAGGCAGCCATCTGGCTTCCTGTGACGACCAATCCCTGCCGAATCTCCATGCTGGCAATACCTAATGTCAACGTGTACATACTCTGCTGCCGAATGACCACCAGGGGCCATAGATAATCATTCCAGACTCCCAGAAATTGAAAGATGGCGAGCGTCCCCAACGCCGGACGGCTCAAGGGGACAACGATCTGCCAAAATCGCCGGAACGCGCCTGCGCCATCTACCTTGGCAGCATCCAGGAGTTCATCAGGGATCGTCTCCATATACTGCTTCAATAAGAAAATGCCGTAAGCGTCGATCACGCCTGGAACAATCAGTGCGCCATACGTATTGATCAGTTTCAGTTTGGAAAACAGCCAGAAGCTCGGGATCAGCGTGGCATAGATGGGCAGTAACATGGTGGCAATCATCATCCAGAATAACACCGTCTTGCCCTTGAACTCGAACTTGGCAAATGTATACGCAGCCAGTGCATCCGTGAATAGAACCAGGAGTAGGCTGCTCGCTGTGACGACGATAGTATTCAGATAAAAGCGTGTGTAATCGATCTTCAGAAGACTGTTTTGAAACTGGTAGCCAAAGAACAATCGCCGGTACTGTTCAAGCGTTGGGGCAGCAGGGATCAAATTCCGGGTAAAAATCTCATTGTCCGGCTTAATAGAGAGCGAGATCATCCATAGATAGGGAATCAGGTACAGGATTGCGAAGAGGATCAGAAATCCCGCGATCCCTCCGGCCAGAATAGTGCGTCTTCTTGCCATCGCTCACCTCCCCGACAGCTAATATTCCACATCTGTCTTAACGAACTTGAAGTTCAGATAACTTGAGACGAACATCAGCAGAGATAGCACCACGGCAATCGCTGATGCATACCCAAACTTGTGATACTGAAATCCTGTATCATAGAGGTACATGGCGATTGTCTGTGTTTTGCGAATGGGTCCACCCCCCGTCAGGAGCTGCGGCTGCGCAAACATCCCCCATAGGAAGATGATGCTGGTCACCGTCACAAAGAGAATGGTCGGTTGTAAAAGTGGAAGAGTTATGTGCCAGAATTCGTCCCATCCACTGGCGCCGTCAACTTTGGCTGCGTCATAAAGGTCATCCGGAATGGAGCGTAGACCGGCAGTCACGATGAGCGAGTCCCAACCGAGGCCTGCCCAGATCAACATCACGATCAGAGCGGGCAGAGCTAATTGAGGGTCTTTCAGCCAGTCCTGTCCCGGCAAGCCCACCATGTTTAACGCACCGTTGAGCAGCC
>JAHEME010000050.1 GCA_024643825.1 Chloroflexota bacterium
CAGGATACTCCCTGGCAGCATGAACTTGAAGCATCGTTTCCCTATATTGAGACAGAAGATCAACTACGCGCACTCAGCGAGGTGAAGCAGGATATGGAGCGCCCTCGCCCGATGGATCGATTGATCGCGGGGGATGTTGGCTACGGAAAAACTGAGGTCGCCCTTCGTGCCGCGTTCAAAGCGATCATGGATGGCAAGCAGGTTGCTATGCTCGTACCTACAACCGTACTTGCACAGCAGCATCTTGATACGTTTACACGGCGGCTGGCGGCATTCCCTGTCAAGGTTGAGATGCTCTCCCGATTCCGCAGCCGATCAGAGCAAGAAACCATCGTCGCTGACCTGGCATCAGGAACAATTGATGTTGTGATCGGCACTCATCGCTTGCTGGGTTCGGACGTCGTGTTTCGCGATCTGGGGTTGGTGATCATTGATGAAGAGCAGCGTTTTGGGGTGACTCACAAAGAAAAGCTCAAACAGATGCGCACCGAGGTGGATGTTCTCACACTTACCGCTACTCCAATTCCTCGTACCCTCTACATGAGTCTTACGGGTGTACGAGACATCAGCACCATAGTAACTCCTCCTGAAGAGCGTGTGCCCGTTACCACGTATGTTGGTAAGCGGGATGACAACCTGATCCGCCAGGCGATCCTGCGAGAATTGGATCGTGGCGGTCAAGTATTCTTCGTCCACAATCGAGTACAGAGTATTTATGCTGAAACGGAACGGCTCCGGCAGATCGTTCCAGAGGCTGCGATTGCGATTGGGCACGGGCAGATGCACGAAGCCGAGCTTGAAGCTGTGATGGAACAGTTCGCAGAGGGTTCGGTGGATGTCCTTGCGTGTACCAGTATTATTGAAGCTGGCCTCGACATCCCTAATGCAAATACCCTGATCGTCGATCATGCCGACCACTTCGGGCTAGCTCAGTTGTATCAGCTTCGAGGCAGGGTTGGGCGCAGCGCTATCCGCGCCTATGCGTATTTCTTCCATGCCCCCTTTGTTGGGCTAACCAACGAGACACGCGCGCGCCTGGAAACTATCGGCGAGCAAACGCAACTGGGCGCAGGAATGAACATCGCCATGCGCGATCTAGAAATTCGCGGGGCTGGGGAAATTCTGGGAACCAGGCAACACGGGGCGATCTCGTCGGTAGGATTTCACCTGTATACACAAATGCTGGCGCAGGCAGTGCAGCGGCAGCGTGCTCGGTCGGATAGCCCCCGAACAGGAAGCTCAACTCCTGATCCCTCGACTACGCGAGAGGTTGTCACCATCGATCTGCCAATTGCGACCTACATACCTACAGACTATATTTCAGACATTGCCTTACGAATTCAACTGTATCGACGGCTGGCAGAAGTAAGCACAGATCAGCAGATTGAATTGCTGCGCGGTGAGATGGCCGACCGATTTGGACCTGTGCCCCTGCCAGTGGAGAATCTACTGTATCAACTCCGAGTGAAAATCGCAGCCTTGCACGCAGATGTAGAATCAATTACTAGCAATGCAGATCAGATTGCCGTCCGCCGAGTTGGTCTGGCTCACACAGATCCCGCATCGCTGCAACGAAACCTGGGTCACAATGTGCGTGTGAGTCGGACAGGAATCTGGTTGCCAAAAGGCGACACTGAAGATTCATGGCGAGAGCCGCTGTTGAGCCTTCTGGAAAGAATTGCGCAGGATCGACCGACAATAGAATTGTCCTGAATAGAAGGCCAGCATATACTTCTATCATTGAGAATGTCCAGGCAACTCCACCGGAGGCGACCTGTCAATGCTACATAGATCACAGCCCGTGTTTGTACTCCTTGCACTGGCGGCAATATCCTGTAGTTTCCTACCTCTAGGCGCATCCGCGACTGCGACGCCCCCTTATCTAGGCCCCACCCCGCCTGCTATCCCCACCCGGCCATTCCTATCGCCCACTCCACCTCTCCCCGAAGCTCCGACCGCTACCCCTACGCCCATACCAGGTCAAGTAGGCGCAATTGCATTCGGCTCGGTACGTGATGGAAAGATGGGGCTGTATTACCTCACCGCAGATGGAACGTTTCTGGAACAATTGGCTTTTGCAAACGTACCTGATCAACTGGCATGGCCGGAGGTGTCTCCGGCGGGGGATCGACTCGTCTTTGTTGGAGTGCAGGGAAGCAGTCTACTCAGTATTGGTCTCTTCGTCGCGAACTCAGATGGCAGTGATGTTGTGCAAATTACGGAAGGGGACGGAAAAGAGCCTGCGTGGTCGCCTGATGGAAGCCTCATTGCCTACACCTGCAATGGAGATTCGGACATCTGCATCATCAAACCAGATGGCAGTGGACAGACAAATCTGACTTTAGAAAATCCGTCATCCGATTCATTCCCCGCATGGACACCGGATGGTAGGATCGTGTTTCAGTCAGACCGAGATTTATCCACTAGAGGGCTATTTAGCGAACTGTACATCATGGATGTTGGGGGCACGAACGTCCGCCGCCTGACGACGGATGGCACAGCCTACAATGTCAGCCCTTCAGTGTCTCCAGATGGAACTCGGATCGTCTATGAATCGAACCTCGACACGGAGGGGAGTTCAGAGATCTATGTGATGGATGTGGATGGAAGCAATCGAACACGGATCACCATTGACGATGTCTGGAATCAGGACCCGGTCTGGTCACCTGATGGAACCGTGCTGCTTTATTCAGCTAACGATGAAACAGGGAATCTAAATCTGTACCAGATCGGTGCAGACGGAACCAATCGGCTTCAACTTACGAAGGGACTCTCCGAAGACGGGGGTGTTCGATTGGGCCAGAGTTGGATACAACAACCAATTATACTCCAGAGCATCGCCCTTGAGTTTCAGCCCCCAGTTCCGACACAGGCACCTCGTGGCTCCGCCCCGGTAACGAATGCTATTCTCTTCGCGGCAAATTCCTTCAACTGCACTGAATGTCTTGAAACAGGAGTGTATTCGGTTTCGTTCGATGGGTCGAATTTGAATCGTCTCTCTGTTGATGGCTTATTCCCTGCATGGGATCATTCCTTTGGGCGTTTTGCTTATATTGACAGTGGCGATCTATATGTCGCCAACGCCAATGGAACGCAACCGACACGCATCACTCATGCCTATATGAATCTGAGCGCGCCGCAGTGGAACGCAGATGATCGTACTCTTGCAGCGACCTGCACCCCTTACGGGCAATTTGATGTTTGCCTGATCGACTCTGAGACGGGGGCTGTTAGAAATATCACACAGGAAGTTCTTTACGGAACAGGGATTCCGTTTCCCTACTGGGTAAGCAATGACTCCCTGGGCCTTGGCGAAACTGAGATTGATCTCGCTGGTTTGATCACCCAGACTCTACCCGTCTCTGGAAGACTATCCCCTAACGGTAATCGTCTTGTGACGATAGAGAATAAGCAGTTGGTGGTGATGAATCCAGATGGTACAGACAAACTAACATTGACGACAGACAGCACAACCAAAGGATTCCCCGTTTGGTCACCAGATGGAAGCCTGATCATCTATACAGTAGCCCCAGGGGATGGAGGATTGTATCTATTCGCGATCCGCGCAAACGGATCGTCGCCGGGGTACTCTGTTGTTCCACGCCCAATCGTAGTTGGGCCATCGACTCGCCCCTTAAGTGTTGATCTCTATCTTGGCTACAGTTGGGCTCCGTGAGCTGAAGGAAGGTTACTGCTACCTCATCAGGGTCACCACTGGGTGGCCCTGTTTGTTAAAGTTTTCGATTGCGACAGCGTTCTCATAATGGTAGAATGATTCCTGCTGCGCATCATAGTCATAACGGGGAGAAAGAACCCGAAAACAAGCTATGGTGCTAAGAAATGGCCCAGGAGGCCACCTGTGAATGAACCAGTACTGGTACTGAATGCGAACTACGAACCGCTAAATATCTGCACCCTAAAGCGCGCCGTGGGGTTAATGATGACGGGTAAGGCAGAACTTCTCGTCAATGGACGAGGCGATATCAAGACAGCCTCGATTTCGTTTCCACGCCCATCGATTGTGCGGCTATCCTATATGGTGCACCGACCCCGACCCCGTGTGAAGCTCACGAAACGAGAAATATTCCGACGGGATCGGTATGCGTGTCAGTACTGTGGAGAACGATCACCTATTCTCACGATTGATCACATAATGCCCCGACATCGCAGCGGAGCGCACTCGTGGGAGAATCTGGTCACAGCGTGCCCAACATGCAACCGACACAAGGGGGGGCGCACCCCGCATGAAGCAAACATGCCGCTTCGCTCCACGCCTGGGGAGCCTAGCGCGTCAGCAGAATACCTTTTTGGGCGGGTTTTGGAGACTCGCGCCGAATGGGCGGAGTACATTGACGGCTGGTAAGTGAGGAGGAGACTCCAAATGGGTCTCCTCACTCCATAGCACGCCGCGATCAGTGGAGATCAGGCTCTAGAAGTCCGTAGTTCCCGTCCCGGCGGCGGTACAGTACATTTACACTCTCAGTGTCAGCATTCACAAATACAAAGAAATCGTGCCCTAAGAGATCCATCTGCTCAATGGCTTCTTCCTCGTGCATGGGTTCAACCGAGAACAGCTTGCGGCGGATCACGTCCCCCTGCTCAAATTCATCTTCTGCCAGTTGAATCGCAGTTTCATATCCGGCAAAACTGTTGTGCTCTGCGCCTTCGCGTCGTCTTCTCTTACCTTTGTAGCGTTCAATTTGACGATACATCTTATCGACAACGGTATCGACAGCCGCAAAAACGTCACTGGTTCGCTCTTCTGCCCGCAAAATTGTCCCACGATCATGTCGCAATGTAATTTGCGCTACCTGATTCTTGCCCATCCGATTTGCCTTTTCATCCGCAAGGTCTACTCGGATTTCCGCAATATCTGGCAAATACCGATCCAACCTGCCTACTTTACGCTCTACATACGAACGCAGGCGTGGGGTGATTTCCATGTTACGCCCGTGAATCATGAGTTCCATGAACAGACTCCTTTCAAAGTGCGAACAATCCAGAAATCAAGCAGCAAAGGCTCACAACATGCATCATCAGGTTGCCCGTGCAAGCGTGACAGCCTGAATATGCACAGCGCCCGCCTCTCTTAGTGCAACAGCACACGCATGGAGCGTAGCTCCAGTCGTGCAAACATCATCGACAAGGAGGATGCTCCGCCCTCCAACCACAGCCTGATTTCCCCAAAATGCGTCCCCTACATTGGCCTGTCTCGTGGGGAAATCAAGCCCGACCTGACTTTCTGTCTCTCTAGTTCGCTGAAGAGTATCTGAAGCCGCTAGAGGAAGTCCCCAGGCGCGCGCAAGTTCCCCCGCCAACAAGGTCGCTTGATTGTAACCTCGTTCCTTTTCTCGTCTGGGATGCAGCGGAACTGAACAGACGAGTATGTTTTCGCGATGGGGGTCTGGCAACACACGCATCATGGCACTCACCAGAGGTTGAGCCAGATCGCGTTGACGCTGGTATTTGAAGGCGTGAATTGCTTTACGAATTCCGCCAGTAAATAGAAAAGCGCTTTGGATCGAGTCAAACGCCCGTCTTTGCTCGCGGCACTTCGGGCAAAGACCAGTGTGAATCTGCGGTTCACCACATACGGGGCAACATGGTTTCGGGATGGATGCAAACGCGGCGATGCACTCTGTACACAATAGAGCGCCCACCCTTCCGCATACAACACATCGAGGTGGAAAAAGCAGGCCAAGAGAGGCTGATGCCACCCGTCTGGCCTGCTCGATCAAATACTGGGTTGATTTGGGTCCGGCTGAAGCCATATCCGGCCTTTCCAGGCGCAGGAAGAAGCCACCGGGATTCGGGAGATTCTACCCCCCAAAAAATGACTTATAAAGCTGTATGGTTGCTGGGCCAAGAATGACCAGATAGATCGTTGGGAAGATCAAGAGTGCCATAGGGATCATCATCTTGATTGGAGCTTGATTCGCCTGCTCCTGTGCCCGTTGGCGCCGCTTGATACGCATCTGTTCAGCTTGAATTTTGAGCACACGCGAAATCGCAACACCAAGCTGATCTGCCTGAATAATCGCTGCGACAAAACTGGTTACGTCTGGCACATCCATGCTCTCCGCCATTGATTTCAGCGCATCACGGCGAGACTTGCCTACCTGAATTTCACGAATCACACGGCCAAACGCGAGGGCAAGTTCGTTCTCCCATTTCTCATGCACCTTAGCCATGGATTGATCAAACCCAAGCCCCGCTTCTACACAAATCGACATAAGGTCTAATGCGTCAGGCAATGCCTTTAGGATCGCGTGCTGGCGGCGTTGGGCCTTGCTTCGCAGCCACATGACGGGCATGAAGAATCCGAGGAAACCTCCCACAAGAACCCCGCCAACACCCCAAACAGCCCCCCGTCGGCCAAGAAGAATTAGCATGATAATGCCGAGGCTAAACGTCGCCATGAATCGCATCGTCCACACAACGGGCGGTGTAAGCCCATTCGGATTTCCTGCCAGATCAAGCAGTTGCTGTGTTTTTTCAAGCGTCTTTTGCGGTGTGAACTGCGTTGTAATATTAGCGATACCCTGCATGATGGGCAGTATCACACGCTGTGTAAAGGGCACCGACATTTCAATATCTTCAAGATTTGCTGAGATTTCTTGTTCGGCACTGTACTCTGCCAGCCGTTCAGCAAGCGGATCGACCTGGTTTGCATTCGTAAAACCAACGGCGATCAAACCGATAGCAATCAACACAACCAACCCAATTACAAGAAATGGCACAATCGTCAGGAGAGCTGGCATCTTTGTCTAACCTCCCACCCCACAGGTGTTGCTATACCTCAATATCAGTAATGCGCTTTATGATTCCCCACGCAATCGCAATCATGATCAAGCCCAGAGCTACGATGGGCCACCCACACGGAATCGGTAGACCGGGGATCATTGCGCCTTGCGGCGGCCCATAAAATAGCTGCCCCATATACTCTGGACGCAAAAACAGTAAGAACACCGCGAGAGCCAGCGGTAGGGCTGAAATAAGCGTCCCCGTAGCGCGACCAGAAGCGGTCAACATACGAATCTCGCCTTTGATACGAACGCGCTCGCGAATCGTGTTGCTGATCGTATCCAGAATATCCGCCAGGTTTCCACCGACCTCGCGCTGAATATTTACCGCTGTAAAAACCAGATCCAGGTCTTCACTCTCCAGCCGCGACAGCATATTATTCATCGCCGTTTCAAACGGAATGCCAATGGAGATCTCGGCAACAACACGCTTGAATTCCTCGCGGGAAGGGGAAGGAGCCTCACGGCCTACAGCCTCCATTGCCTGAGGAACACTGAAGCCAGCCTTGAGTGCATTGACCCACAGATTGAGGATATCGGCCAGTTGTCCCTCGAACGCCTTTAGCCGTGATCTCTGTTTTAGAGATACCAGAATTCGAGGTGCGAAGAGACCCAGGATTGCGCCCAGTCCGCTTAGAGCGGGCTGGGCAGGGCGCAGAATGAATGCCAGTAATCCAAACAGGGCCGCAGATACGAGATGGAGAATCATATACTCGGCCACAGTCAGCTTAAGATCGGCTTTTCGTAGCTGCGCACGAACGTTCCCGGCAATACCACGTCTGGCGAGAATGTTATCCAGACGCTGGGCAACAATTTCACGAGCCGACCGACCTGCGAGAACCTGGACTTCGTCCTGAGGACCAGGAGTCCACTCACTATCAATCAGCGCATTTAGCTCTTCAAGACGATCTTCTGTTCCGCCCTTCCTGCTCCGGGTTAGCAACACCACAACAATGATGATCAGAACGAGAAGAACACCACCAACTAACAGTAAGCCGACAGGCATAACAACCCCCTTCTAGGTACTCTCTACATGGTAAGAACCATGTCAGGAACTAGCGCCTGCCAATTCCAAAGATGGCTGGCGGAAGCTGAATTCCAGCGTCAATGATGCGATCAATATGCTTGGGCCGCAGTCCGGTGGGGACGATTCGTCCAACAATACGCGTCCCATCCATACCTGTCTGTTCATATACGAAAAGGTCGGACATCGTGATGACATCCCCTTCCATGCCTTGCACTTCGGTGATCTTTGTGATCTTGCGGGTTCCATCGCGCATGCGGTCCTGGTGACAAATCAATTGAACCGCAGACGCCAGTTGCTCGCGAATCGCCCGAAGGGGCAGATCCATTCCAGCCATCAAACACATTGTCTCCAATCTTGACAGCGTATCGCGAGGGCTGTTTGAGTGGGCAGTGGTCAGTGAACCATCGTGCCCTGTATTCATTGCCTGCACCATGTCGAGGGCTTCCCCGCCGCGAACCTCGCCGACAACAATCCGGTCAGGGCGCATACGAAGGGAATTGATGACAAGATCGCGAATTGTGATCTCACCTTTTCCTTCAATATTCGGAGGGCGACTTTCAAGCCGGACCACATGCTCCTGCCGAAGCTGAAGCTCTGCCGCGTTCTCAATCGTCACGATACGTTCGTTGTTCGGAATGAAGCCAGACACGATGTTGAGGAGGGTTGTCTTGCCGGATCCTGTTCCACCCGAAATGACGACGTTAAACCCAGCAATCACGCACGCACGCATGAACTCCATGATTTCGACGGTTGCAGAGCCAAAGTCGATGACGTTCTGCACCGTAAGGGGTACCTTGGCGAACTTCCTGATCGTAAGCGCAGGGCCATCAATCGCGATGGGGCGAATGACTGCATTGACACGAGAACCATCGGGCAAACGCGCATCGACTGTCGGCGACTGTTCATCAATACGGCGACCCAGCGGGGCAACGATGCGGTCAATGATGCGTCGCAAGTGATCTTCGCTCTCGAAGTGTACCTGGGCAGACTCAATCAGGCCGCGTCGTTCAATATAGACCTTTTCGTGACCCACTGTCATTACTTCCGTAATTTCCGGGTCTTCCAGAAGTGGTTCCAGTGGCCCGAACCCCAGTAACTCCGCAACAATCTGCTCATGCAGACGGCGGCGCTCGTTGCGCGCTAGAACAATATTCTCTTCGGCCAGGATCATATTAAAGATTTCATCAATCCGGGTACGAAGCTCTTCCGATTTCGTCAGATCGAACGTTTCTCCAGGCCCAAGCTCGTCAAGCAGACGCCTCTGAACGAGGTCCTTTACATCGACACCACTGCGCACCATATCATATGTTGATTCACGTCGCTGACGCAGCGTAGACATACCCTCCTGGCTGCGTCCTGCTCCCTGGCTACCGCCCCCAGCGGGCTGCCGATCATCAGAACCGCCTGACCCCTGAGGTCCCTGCTCAATTCGTTTCAATAAGCTGCTTGACACTTCCTACTCCTCTCTAACCCCGATACGATCAACCACCCAGAATACTTCCAAAGATACCACCACGTCGCTGTTCTTCGACCAAATGCTCATCGGATGTACCGCTGTCACTCACGCTATCCCGTACTAATTGTACCAAATTCATGAGTGGACGCACGGCTACCGAACGTTTGGAATCCATTGCAATGAGTGGCCTGCCGTTGTTGACAGCTTCAATGGCAAATGGATCGTCAGGAATTTCTGCTACGACCTCATGCTTTAGGAAATTGCTAATCTGCTCACGGGTAATTCTGCTGGATTTGTCCACTTCATTAAGCACAAGAAGGATGTGCTCCGACGGAAATTCAGCACCAGTCAATTCATTGAATAGCAACCGCGCATCTTTGAGGGCAGGCATGGTGGGCGTGGCAACGACTACCATGCGATCTGCAGTACGGATAACGGCGACCGAGATGGGATCAAACGTTGTTGCAGTGTCGACGATAATATAGTGAAAATCTCGTCTGAGTTGATTCAAGGTCTGAACAAACTGCTCCGCAGAAACAGGTTGTGCCTCGCCCGGATTAGCAGGAGCCAGCAGGAGTTTCGCACCACTCTCGTGTGGGACAAAGACACTTTCCGCCGTCTGTATGTCGATTCCCTCAGGGTCTGAGGCCATTTCAATCACATTCAGAATATTGTAATCTGATCTCGTGCTGAGAAACACAGCCAGATCGCCAAAGAGAAGGTTGCTATCAACGATGAGCACCTTCTGATCTGGCATCAAACGGGCCAGTCCTACGCCAAGACTCACGGCTATCGTCGTCTTGCCTACCCCACCCTTCAGCCCCATCACAGCAATTACCTGACCATTCAGATCCGGGCGGGAAGCCACGATGCGGTGATCATCCTGACGGGACGTCTGCTGCACTTGTTGAGGCGGCTGCATCGCCTGCTGCATACTAGCACGAGTATGCTCCTGGTTGGCTCGCTCAATAGCGTGAGCCAACTCTGCCGAGGTGATCGGTTTGGCAATGAAATCGAAGGCACCCTTTTGGAATGCCTGGCGCATATAGTGCGCATCATCCTGCACAGATACAACAATGATCTGGATTTCAGGGTGGCTTGACTTGATCAGTTCGGTAGCGGTTAGCCCATCCATAACCGGCATATTGATATCCATCAAAATGACGGAAGGCTTTAACTCACTTGCCTGATCTACAGCCGACTGCCCGTTATCGGCAAAACCAACGATCTCGATATTGTCTTCATATTCCAATAGACGCCGCGTTCCATCGCGCGTGTCGTCATTGTCGTCAACAATCAAAACTTTGATTTGTTCCGGCATTAGAGATCCTCATATCACAGCAAGATAGGCGTGCCTGCCCAGTAAACAACCTCTTAGTTGCCGGGGGCTTGACTCGCGCCGGGTGCTTCGCGCAGAGAAGGCTCCAGACTATACGGAAGCTTCGGCGGGACGGGAACATTGTAGGTCTCAAATATGTATTGCAACGTCACACTCGATGTCGCGGCATTCGGCACATCCTGGACGGACCGAATCACCATAGTAACATCAACCCCGGCATTCACAGCCCAGGAAATCACTACGGTGTCCTGCGGCGACACCCCAAGAACGACTACATCGGGGGAAGCGGATGTGCGCTGAGAGTCACCAGACGATCCCGGAGTGCTGGTACCATCTTCACTGGCACGCGGATTACCTGGCAAG
>JAHEME010000051.1 GCA_024643825.1 Chloroflexota bacterium
ATCTTCCTCCAGAAGGACTGGTCGCACGTCGGCACCAACCGCGCGGAGATGATTTACAACAAGGAAAAACTCCTGTCGCTCGGCGGCACGCACGATACCGTCTTCTGCCGACAATGGAACCACCAAGAACTGCAAAGCCACATCCTTCGGAATGAGGCTTATAACCTCCGATGGGACATCTATGGTGCCAAGTTCAGGCATTTGACTCTAGTATCAGAATGGGTAAATGGCGTTCAGTGCAAGAGCGGAAGTTTAGTCCAGGGAAATAGAACCAGGAGGAACGACGTAAACGAAATAAAGCTTCCAAATGGAAGCTTGGTATCCCTGCGAGCTCCCTTGAAGAAACGAGCTGCAATCCAATAGAGAATCCCAAGCATTGCGGCAAGCCAGACGGCGATCAGGAAATTCTCGAAGCCTATTATGAAACCGATCAGGAGGACGAGTTTGACATCACCCCAACCCATTGTCTCCCTCTTGAAAATGAAGTTCCCAATTGCCCTAACGAGAAGAAAAAATGTACCAGCCAGCACTGCCGATGTGCCAGCATCGAGGAGCCCGTTGTGAGATACGAATGCAAAATCGGCAATGCCGATGATCAGGCCGGCCACTATCAACTTGTTCGGGATAATCAGGTTCTGCAAGTCAATCACCGCAACAGCGAGAAGCAGAATAAACAACAAGCCTCTCGAAAACGCACTTATCGTGAAGCCGAAATGCAGAAACAGGTACAGCCACATCGCGCCGGATGCCAGCTCGACGAGAGGATACTGGAATGAGATGGGCTGTCGGCAAGTGTGGCATTTACCCTTCAGTAAGGCAAAGGAAATCACTGGAACTAGCTCAAGCCACATGAGAGCCCGGCCGCATTGAGGGCAAGACGATCTCGGTGCAACGACGGAAATTCCTCGTGGAATACGGTAAATGCACACATTGGCAAAACTGCCGAGCGACAGACCTACGGCAAGAGGGAATATGAGGTTCGCGGTTATCACGGGCCTACTTACCAATTCCTCCTACTTTCGGATACCAAGACGCAGACCACGGCAATGTTCGAACGGAACAAGTTCAGATACCAAGCAACCCGCAGCTCCACAAATCTTCATCATAGGGCGTCGTTTGTAAACGATCGACGGCACAAATTGGAGAGTTCCTGTCTATGCTTACTAATCCGGTACCTTCTCTTTGATATCCCCCGTTTGATCGACTATCCACACATTGAACCTTCCATTCCCATTGAAGTCGACCACTGCCGTTGCTTCGGCGACAAAGTTGTTCGCATCGGCAGACACTATGGATATTCTGTACCTTGCCCTGCCACCTTCCGTCACAAGTGAATCCTGCTCAAAGCCGATATCAGAAAGCGAGTTCGAATAGACATCATTCTCGTATTTGTAGCTCTTCTCGAGAGTGTAGACCTGCTTAAGCATGAGCTTCGCCTCAGTCTCTTTGGCCTTCGAGACGACGGGCTCCAGCCGTGGCAGAGCCAGAAGAACGAGAATACCAATTATGACCAGGACGACCATAAGCTCTACCATCGAGAAACCGGAGGCATCCTTCAAATGATGATTCATGTTCATAGACGTTGATCCTGAGCTGTCGCTCTAGTTCCCGACCTTCATTGTTTCACCTCAAAGTGTCCTGTGGCCTGGTTCCAGCCCATATTTGCTGAATTATTCTCAAACCACTGCTCACGATATTGAGTAATAGTCATGCCCAGTCTTTGCTCTTCCTTAACCCGGACGCTGTCCGGTGGGATTTCTCCGTAGTCAACACCAGTCCAGTTCACAAGTCCCTTACGGGCAATGTCTCCAATCGTGGTGCCGCAAGCATTGACATACGTGGAGTCGTTAAGATTCTGAAGGAGGATGCCCACCACAGCATTATCAGGGGCAAGGCTATCTTCTTTGGCTCTATAGTAGTAGCTCTGTGCCAAGGCCCTCAACGCCATTCCACGAACCTGGGCATCCGAGTCGGATACTGCATCCGTTGCAATGACCTGGTAAGCCAAGGGAGTGCCGATGAGATCCAAAGCCATAATACCGTACTGACGATTGGGAATTGGCGCGTCGACGCTGTCGATGGTCTTCCCGTCGGGATCCAGAACTCCTACCTTCTGGATTGGCGTACTGAACAAGAACGATCGGAGTGCTGGCACGATTGCGTCGCCCATTGATCCAATCTTCCTCATCACGAGGAACGGATCGTGGAGACCTTCTCCAGTCTCGGTGAAGAGTTTCGCTATCTCCTGTGCTGGCGGACTCGATGAAACCACAAACGTTTGATACCCGCCTTGGGCCATTGATGGGACTGAGAATACGAAGACAAACATTGCTATTAGGAATGTTTTCATAATACGCCTCGTTGTTTTTGGTATGCTGAAGTATATCGGAACAAGGTTAAGGACGAGACTCAGTTACCTGAGGATATGGTCATGATTTGTTGTTAGTTCAATCAGAAGCAATGCTTCCCATTGTCCAAAGAGGAGCTCGGGCCATGGATTGCTTCGGGGTGCGCGCGTTCATTGGCCTCGCCAGCTGTGGTAGTACCTCGCGCCGAAATAACCGAGGTCGGTTTCAGCGTCGCGCTCCTTGGAAGTGAATTTGCAACCTTTGTACGCAGAGCCGGCGGATTTACATGTAGGCATCTGCTCTTCATAGAGATAGGAGAGGTTGTTGCCGTAGGTACCACTCCATATAGAAGCGTCCTAGTAATATCTCCCTATTGCGTCGGCTTACTTCGAAGATCTAGAAGCAGCTTTACTGAGCTTCTTGTTGAGCATAAAGAAATCCGTACTTCTGTCCCAGATATAGATTTCGATCCAGCTCCTAACGTGTTTTATTACTCGGCCACTTGCGAAATCAAAATCCTTAACTCCATCCATAGAAATGACGTCTTCGCTAACCTCTTTCTCAATATCCAACATTCCATCGCCATTTACGTCGACGTACCTGATCTTCGCTGTCCACCGATCAAAATCATTTGATGTATCCGATGGAGACAATCCCCAATTATTGGCTTGCAGCAAATCGGTTTTGAACAGGTCGTGAAATCTCTCGCCTACTACTCCTACAAGAATTTCCTGTTCGTCCAGATAACCTGATCCATGGATCGTCTGACGGAGTCGGATTATATCCTGGCCGTTGATCTGAACGAAATTAATCTCGGGATCATTTTCTGGATACAGGTCTAGAGTGTCAAGTAGTGTGTGCTGATGTTCCGCATCGTCAAATAGGAAAAGCTTCACCAGGCCGTTTATATCGGATGCAGCCAAGAGGTAGAGGCTGTTTCTTTCACCAATTGACTCAATGGTGTAGAGATCGTACTCGAGGTAATAACCGAAGGATTCCAGAGCTCCCTCAGGCTTGTCAGTATTAATCACAAAGTGGTTCAGATTGCGTTCCATCTCATCGTCGAAATACTGCTTGTCAGGTCTCACCCGGCTCAAATAATCAATTATGAACTTATATTTGAGATGAGAACGCAAATCTGCCAACCGTATAGAATCCAGGGACGTTCTGCCATATAGGCGATTGAGGTACTGGTCCCTACTAATAAGCCCAGCGTGGTATAAGGCGGAAAGAGTGCTATCGTTGAACACCCCGTTCTTATACTTGCTGTAATCGTTTAACAGCAGGCTGTCCTTGCTCTGACAAAACGGAACTGTATAGAAGATGAGGAGAGAAGCGACAACCCATGTCAATCTACAACGCATGCTCATTTGTAATTTCTCCAATCTTAGTGCAGGCCGCTCCAATTGAAGAAGATAGAACCACCGTAAACATGGAACTCAAAACCGGGAGGCTCCTCGATACTATACAAGTGCCCCAAGAAATCAATGAATGGCTCTTTATCCCAAGTTCCTGAATGCGTTGAATGGAAAAAGAGGGAGCCTCCTATCGGATTCTCAATCAAACCGTTAATTATCCCGCTTAGCACAGCTCGCACCCTGGCCAAGCGAGCGTCATAACTTTCGAGCATCTTAGTGGGTCCATACGTCTTGCTGACCCATTCTTTCATGAACTCTTTGCCGAAATTGCTGTTAGAAGTTATGTAACCATTTAATGCATAAAAGAAAATGGCCTCCTTTACTCCGTCATATGCATTCTTATGATACACAACATCGCTGATACTCCTAGCATTGCCGTAGCCAGTAGCCAAGCGGTTCAATACGCTGAAGAGTATGCCCGCGATCTCTTTGGGATATAAGGCATTCGGACTCGCTTCTGAAGCCCCCAGTGCGGTCAGAAGTGTTTGATCTGCCACACTAAGGGTGTGGATTATTTGACCTACTCGACTCTGCTCCTGCCATTCTTGGTACTCCCGGTGCTGTTGCTCCAGCTGATACTGCCCGATGTCCGTCTGGTCCATTAAACTGAGTCCCACCTCATTGGACACCATCATTCCATTGATCTCATAGCTGTATGCTCCGCTCGGGTCCACCGAGCCGATGGGATCATCTTCACAATATGCGTACGGAGACGCCCCTTGACCCATCGGGTCCCCACTCAGCCATTGTCCGCGCCAACTGTCGTAGTACCTCGCACCGAAGTAATAGAGGCCCGTTTTGGTATCGCGCTCCTTTGAGGTGAACTTATATCTTGCATCCGGCTCTGCAGTGAACATATTTCGCCAGGACACTGACTCTTCAAACGGGTAGAAATCGTTCCATATATAAATCGATCCGGTTGATGATGGGGTCATTTTGACGTTGCCTAAATGGTCCTTTAGATAATAGTAGTACCTGTAAATATTACTATAGCCGTGGCAATTTTGCGCAACATTGTCTCCGTTTGCCCAGATTCTAACAAGCCAACATGAATCAACCTGCTTGGCTCAGTTCATCTCCAAAGAATCAACATCAGTAATCCCAGTAAAATGGAAGCGATCCCGTAAGCGAGCGTCGTTATTCTTTGTTCTTTAGAACCCAGGATCCATCCTGATCTTTTCACCCCATCTGGGAAAAAGTGTCGCAAAGTCAAAATAACCACCCCACCCCCGATAAACGCATAACCTTGATATACATGGATCGAAAACGCCATGACAAAAGTCGTCGCAACTTCTGCGTATGTGATCAGATGTGCAGTGAGTATTTTTCTGTCAATGTCATCCATAAGGTCATCCTTTCTTAGAATCCCAGTGGCTGAGGTGTTGGCACAAATTTTTCATAAATCGAGGCACCAAGAACACCTCCAGTCCTCCCAGCGCCAACCGGGAACCCGCCCAACGCTGAGCCCGCACCAATGGCTCCGGTGGTAAGGACATTTTCAGTCCCAGAACCGCTCTTGTAATCTCCATACAATTGCGTGCCTGCAGCAGCATCAGTTACGTACAAAGAGACGGCTGGTCCAGCAGCGGCAACAAGACTGGCACCAGCTACTGCCGTGACACCGGCGACCGAACCCATGCCCTCAGCATAGGTGAAGTTCGAAACCGCGTCAAGCTTCAGTTTTGACATTTGTTTCGCAGTTGGCATGTTCAAGTCTGAATTCTTGTAGTCCGATTCTGCTTGTGCTTGCGCTGAATTTATAGAAGAGCCATTCGAAGGTTGCATCTGGTTCACCAAATCATTCTGGATTCCGGAGAACTTGCTCGTAAGCCAGCTACCTATTTGTGCTCCGAGAGTTGCCCAATCGGGCCACCTCCCAGTCGGATCCTCGAATCTGAGCGGGTTATCGAAGGAGTATTGGTAAGGCGACCATGGCGCCAGAGTGCTGTCACTCGCCATACTATCTGGGCTGAGAAAACCACCGCGCCAAGAATCATAGTACCTTGCTGTCAGGTAGTCTAGTCCCGTTTCAGTGTCGCGCTCCTTAGAGGTGA
This sequence comes from Chloroflexota bacterium, assembly GCA_024643825.1. Taxonomy (GTDB): domain Bacteria; phylum Chloroflexota; class Anaerolineae; order Aggregatilineales; family UBA3940; genus JAHEME01. The sequence goes on from JAHEME010000051.1 coordinate 5,821, forward strand.
ACTTATATCTCCCGTCGGATGAACCTGTGCCGTTGCGGTTTGGCATTTGCTCACCATATGGATAATAGTCATTGTAACTATCAACTCCACCACTTGAATTCAATACCATCTTTATGTCACCCAGATGATCTTTAAGATAATAATAATGGCTTATACTTCCACCGTTGTCCCTCACCTGGCCTATGTTATCCCCGTTGACCCACAGGTTTATCGTTATGTTCTCTCCATACGGTACCTCGTCAGCCACTTCCGTATTGCCGTCAGGACCATTGGCATAAAGAACGTAGTATGAACCGCCTTGAGCATGAGCTTTGCTTCAGTCTCTTTGGCCTTGGAAACGACAGGCTCTAGCCGGGGTAGAGCCAGAAGTACGAGAATGCCGATGATAACCAGTACTACCATCAGCTCGACCATGGAAAATCCCGAGCTTGAGTGCCAGTGCCGGCTCAACTGTCGAAACGAATCTTTCGATTTCGTCTTCATGCTTCTTACTTCACTTGTCTATTTAACCACAAAGTGATCAGTGCTCGGGTCCCAAACCATGTTCGTTGAATTCTGTTGGAACCACTGCTCCCGGTACTGAGTGATAGTCATGCCTAGTCTTTGCTGCTCCTCAGCCCGGACACTATCCGGTGGAATTTCTCCGTAGTCAACACCAGTCCAGTTCACAAGTCCCTTACGGGCAATGTCTCCAATCGTGGTGCCGCAAGCATTGACATACGTGGAGTCGTTAAGATTCTGAAGGAGGATGCCCACCACAGCATTATCAGGGGCAAGGCTATCTTCTTTGGCTCTATAGTAGTAGCTCTGTGCCAAGGCCCTCAACGCCATTCCACGAACCTGGGCATCCGAGTCGGATACTGCATCCGTTGCAATGACCTGGTAAGCCAAGGGAGTGCCGATGAGATCCAAAGCCATAATACCGTACTGACGATTGGGAATTGGCGCGTCGACGCTGTCGATGGTCTTCCCGTCGGGATCCAGAACTCCTACCTTCTGGATTGGCGTACTGAACAAGAACGATCGGAGTGCTGGCACGATTGCGTCGCCCATTGATCCAATCTTCCTCATCACGAGGAACGGATCGTGGAGACCTTCTCCAGTCTCGGTGAAGAGTTTCGCTATCTCCTGTGCTGGCGGACTCGATGAAACCACAAACGTTTGATACCCGCCTTGGGCCATTGATGGGACTGAGAATACGAAGACAAACATTGCTATTAGGAATGTTTTCATAATACGCCTCGTTGTTTTTGGTATGCTGAAGTATATCGGAACAAGGTTAAGGACGAGACTCAGTTACCTGAGGATATGGTCATGATTTGTTGTTAGTTCAATCAGAAGCAATGCTTCCCATTGTCCAAAGAGGAGCTCGGGCCATGGATTGCTTCGGGGTGCGCGCGTTCATTGGCCTCGCCAGCTGTGGTAGTACCTCGCGCCGAAATAACCGAGGTCGGTTTCAGCGTCGCGCTCCTTGGAAGTGAATTTGCAACCTTTGTACGCAGAGCCGGCGGATTTACATGTAGGCATCTGCTCTTCATAGAGATAGGAGAGGTTGTTGCCGTAGGTACCACTCCATATAGAAGCGTCCTAGTAATATCTCCCTATTGCGTCGGCTTACTTCGAAGATCTAGAAGCAGCTTTACTGAGCTTCTTGTTGAGCATAAAGAAATCCGTACTTCTGTCCCAGATATAGATTTCGATCCAGCTCCTAACGTGTTTTATTACTCGGCCACTTGCGAAATCAAAATCCTTAACTCCATCCATAGAAATGACGTCTTCGCTAACCTCTTTCTCAATATCCAACATTCCATCGCCATTTACGTCGACGTACCTGATCTTCGCTGTCCACCGATCAAAATCATTTGATGTATCCGATGGAGACAATCCCCAATTATTGGCTTGCAGCAAATCGGTTTTGAACAGGTCGTGAAATCTCTCGCCTACTACTCCTACAAGAATTTCCTGTTCGTCCAGATAACCTGATCCATGGATCGTCTGACGGAGTCGGATTATATCCTGGCCGTTGATCTGAACGAAATTAATCTCGGGATCATTTTCTGGATACAGGTCTAGAGTGTCAAGTAGTGTGTGCTGATGTTCCGCATCGTCAAATAGGAAAAGCTTCACCAGGCCGTTTATATCGGATGCAGCCAAGAGGTAGAGGCTGTTTCTTTCACCAATTGACTCAATGGTGTAGAGATCGTACTCGAGGTAATAACCGAAGGATTCCAGAGCTCCCTCAGGCTTGTCAGTATTAATCACAAAGTGGTTCAGATTGCGTTCCATCTCATCGTCGAAATACTGCTTGTCAGGTCTCACCCGGCTCAAATAATCAATTATGAACTTATATTTGAGATGAGAACGCAAATCTGCCAACCGTATAGAATCCAGGGACGTTCTGCCATATAGGCGATTGAGGTACTGGTCCCTACTAATAAGCCCAGCGTGGTATAAGGCGGAAAGAGTGCTATCGTTGAACACCCCGTTCTTATACTTGCTGTAATCGTTTAACAGCAGGCTGTCCTTGCTCTGACAAAACGGAACTGTATAGAAGATGAGGAGAGAAGCGACAACCCATGTCAATCTACAACGCATGCTCATTTGTAATTTCTCCAATCTTAGTGCAGGCCGCTCCAATTGAAGAAGATAGAACCACCGTAAACATGGAACTCAAAACCGGGAGGCTCCTCGATACTATACAAGTGCCCCAAGAAATCAATGAATGGCTCTTTATCCCAAGTTCCTGAATGCGTTGAATGGAAAAAGAGGGAGCCTCCTATCGGATTCTCAATCAAACCGTTAATTATCCCGCTTAGCACAGCTCGCACCCTGGCCAAGCGAGCGTCATAACTTTCGAGCATCTTAGTGGGTCCATACGTCTTGCTGACCCATTCTTTCATGAACTCTTTGCCGAAATTGCTGTTAGAAGTTATGTAACCATTTAATGCATAAAAGAAAATGGCCTCCTTTACTCCGTCATATGCATTCTTATGATACACAACATCGCTGATACTCCTAGCATTGCCGTAGCCAGTAGCCAAGCGGTTCAATACGCTGAAGAGTATGCCCGCGATCTCTTTGGGATATAAGGCATTCGGACTCGCTTCTGAAGCCCCCAGTGCGGTCAGAAGTGTTTGATCTGCCACACTAAGGGTGTGGATTATTTGACCTACTCGACTCTGCTCCTGCCATTCTTGGTACTCCCGGTGCTGTTGCTCCAGCTGATACTGCCCGATGTCCGTCTGGTCCATTAAACTGAGTCCCACCTCATTGGACACCATCATTCCATTGATCTCATAGCTGTATGCTCCGCTCGGGTCCACCGAGCCGATGGGATCATCTTCACAATATGCGTACGGAGACGCCCCTTGACCCATCGGGTCCCCACTCAGCCATTGTCCGCGCCAACTGTCGTAGTACCTCGCACCGAAGTAATAGAGGCCCGTTTTGGTATCGCGCTCCTTTGAGGTGAACTTATATCTTGCATCCGGCTCTGCAGTGAACATATTTCGCCAGGACACTGACTCTTCAAACGGGTAGAAATCGTTCCATATATAAATCGATCCGGTTGATGATGGGGTCATTTTGACGTTGCCTAAATGGTCCTTTAGATAATAGTAGTACCTGTAAATATTACTATAGCCGTGGCAATTTTGCGCAACATTGTCTCCGTTTGCCCAGATTCTAACAAGCCAACATGAATCAACCTGCTTGGCTCAGTTCATCTCCAAAGAATCAACATCAGTAATCCCAGTAAAATGGAAGCGATCCCGTAAGCGAGCGTCGTTATTCTTTGTTCTTTAGAACCCAGGATCCATCCTGATCTTTTCACCCCATCTGGGAAAAAGTGTCGCAAAGTCAAAATAACCACCCCACCCCCGATAAACGCATAACCTTGATATACATGGATCGAAAACGCCATGACAAAAGTCGTCGCAACTTCTGCGTATGTGATCAGATGTGCAGTGAGTATTTTTCTGTCAATGTCATCCATAAGGTCATCCTTTCTTAGAATCCCAGTGGCTGAGGTGTTGGCACAAATTTTTCATAAATCGAGGCACCAAGAACACCTCCAGTCCTCCCAGCGCCAACCGGGAACCCGCCCAACGCTGAGCCCGCACCAATGGCTCCGGTGGTAAGGACATTTTCAGTCCCAGAACCGCTCTTGTAATCTCCATACAATTGCGTGCCTGCAGCAGCATCAGTTACGTACAAAGAGACGGCTGGTCCAGCAGCGGCAACAAGACTGGCACCAGCTACTGCCGTGACACCGGCGACCGAACCCATGCCCTCAGCATAGGTGAAGTTCGAAACCGCGTCAAGCTTCAGTTTTGACATTTGTTTCGCAGTTGGCATGTTCAAGTCTGAATTCTTGTAGTCCGATTCTGCTTGTGCTTGCGCTGAATTTATAGAAGAGCCATTCGAAGGTTGCATCTGGTTCACCAAATCATTCTGGATTCCGGAGAACTTGCTCGTAAGCCAGCTACCTATTTGTGCTCCGAGAGTTGCCCAATCGGGCCACCTCCCAGTCGGATCCTCGAATCTGAGCGGGTTATCGAAGGAGTATTGGTAAGGCGACCATGGCGCCAGAGTGCTGTCACTCGCCATACTATCTGGGCTGAGAAAACCACCGCGCCAAGAATCATAGTACCTTGCTGTCAGGTAGTCTAGTCCCGTTTCAGTGTCGCGCTCCTTAGAGGTGAACTTATATCTCCCGTCGGATGAACCTGTGCCGTTGCGGTTTGGCATTTGCTCACCATATGGATAATAGTCATTGTAACTATCAACTCCACCACTTGAATTCAATACCATCTTTATGTCACCCAGATGATCTTTAAGATAATAATAATGGCTTATACTTCCACCGTTGTCCCTCACCTGGCCTATGTTATCCCCGTTGACCCACAGGTTTATCGTTATGTTCTCTCCATACGGTACCTCGTCAGCCACTTCCGTATTGCCGTCAGGACCATTGGCATAAAGAACGTAGTATGAACCGCCTTGAGCATGAGCTTTGCCTCCGTCTCTTTCGCCTTCGAAACGACAGGCTCGAGCCGGGGCAGAGCCAGAAGGACAAGAATACCGATGATGACCAATACGACCATAAGTTCCACCATCGAGAATCCTGATGCCGATCCACACTTCTGTTTCCACGTACTTA
>JAHEME010000584.1 GCA_024643825.1 Chloroflexota bacterium
CCTTCGGCCATCTGCTCGGTGTACCGCACGATCTCGGCGATACTCAGCGGCCCTTCCGCAATACGATCCGTCAACGTACCGCCGGGCAGGTAGGCCATGACGATATACGGACGTCCCTCAACCTGACCGTAATCATAGACCGGGAGGATGCGCGGGTGCTGCAGCTTGGCGATCACCTGCGCCTCGCGCTCAAATCGCTGCAGGAAGCTGGGGTCATGCATGAAATACATCGGCATGACCTTGATCGCGACTGTGCGGCCTATCGAGGTCTGGTTGGCGAGGTATACGGTTGCCATCCCGCCCTGCCCTACCTGCCGAATAATCTCATAGCTGCCTAGAGTTTGCCCATCAAGTTCGCCCTTGTGGGTTTCTGGTTCCTCAGACATACCGCTTTCACCTTTTACTCATCAAACTGGGAATATGGAAAATCGCCTGTAGTTTGCATCTCTTTTCGGCACGGTGCAACTTTGCGTTGCCTCGATTGGTGATAGGGGCTGGCTGCCTGATGTGGCCCGATCAGGGACAGGCAGACCATTAGCTATCCTGGGAATCGTCCTCGCCCTCAGAGAGTGAGTCAAGCGCGTCCGCCAGTTCATCCGCCATCCAGCGTTTGCGGGCGCGGCGCGAGAGGATCGCGCGGGCAGAGGCGTTGATGGCCTCCGAGAACGCGAGCGCGGTGGGAAAGCGCTCCTCGCGATCTTTTGCCATCGCCTGAAGGATAGCCTCATTAATTCCATCCGGCAGATCAGGTAGTCGCTCCCGGATCGCGGGGATCGGATCGAGCACATGTTTCATCATCAGCTTGGTAGCATCAGGGTCTTGATAGGGCTTTTCACCCGTCAGAAGCTCAAACAGGGTAATCCCCATCGCGTACACATCCGTTCGGCCATCTGGCTCCTGAGTTCCATGAATCTGCTCCGGGGCCATATAAGCAGGCGTCCCGGCGATCCAGCCCCCGGTTCCGAGGCTGGCACTGAGCACCTTCACAATGCCAAAATCCGCCAGAAACGGCGTTCCCTGTTGATCCAGTAGGATATTTTCGGGCTTGAAGTCCCGATGAACCACCCCTCGCTGATGCGCATCATCCAGCGCCATTGCCATCCGTTCGATCACACGAGCCGCATCGGTCAGGCTCAATGGCCCGTAGTCTTCCAGCCGATCCTTGAGTGACCCGCCAAGCATGTAGCGCATCACAATAAAGGGCAGTTCCTGGTGATAGCCAAAATCATAGACTGGGACGATGTTGGGATGTTCCAATGCCGCAATCACCTGCGCTTCTCGCTCGAAGCGCGTGCGGAAGTCGATGTCGTGATGCAGCGCCGCGTACATCACCTTGACCGCCACCTGCCGCTTCATGAACGGGTCGCGTGCCAGGTAGACATGCGCCATCCCACCGCTGCCCAGCTTCTCTTCAACTTCGTATCGACCGATATCGAACAGACCTGCCATGCCGACTCCTCTGGATTCTCGCTCCGCTTGACAAGCATGGATCAATTCGCAGAAATCTGCAATCGGGGTATTTCTCGAAGCGCCTGTGTTGGTTTTGTGAGGAAACTCAAACTGCCCCCATTTTGTGATACACTCTGCGCGGCGCTCGCAAACCGATCCGTATGGCTATGTTCTGGAAACCAACCCCGTTACGAAACAAAGCGCAAATCAGCCCGGCACTTGCCGCTGTCCTGACCCTATCGATCCTTGCCGCCTGCGAACCTGCTGCGCTGCCTGAGACTGTCACACCCACGCCTACCCCCAAACCTGTTAGCCAGGTGACGGGGGTGCTGGCGGGTTGGCCGGACGGTGCACCGATTCCCAATCGGGGAGTCGTCCTGTGTCGGGTTTCGGCAAGCGTGTGCGCTATCGAAGGCCCGTCTGCTGTAACCGACTCCCTCGGAAAATTTTCCTTCGCCAACAAACCCGCGGACAGCTACTACGTCCTCATCGAATCAGGCATGGGGGATTTCGTAGCGGCTGTCGAAGCTCGCGCGGGGGAGAACCTTCAACCCGGTAGCTGGCCGTGGATCGAATCGGGTGGTCTTCCCATCGACACAGATGGCAGCATCAACGTTCCGGCTGCCCATTGGGTGATCGCGGGGGGCGATGATTTTCCCCCCGTGGATCGCGCCGACTACGGGATCAACACGCTTCTGATCGAAGGGTCGCCGTTCCTGCTGGCACACACTCTCGAAGAGAACAAAGGGCGTGGCAGAGTTCGTCTCTTTGAAATCACGCTCCCGGCAGATGGCGAGATTACCGTCCCAGTGATTCCGCCGCAATACCCGGACTATGTCGCGATTCGCGCAAGCATCGGCTCGATATCGCGAGAGGAACGCCCGCTGCTTGATCCGGCGCTCACGGCGCGATGGGATGCGTTCCTTGCAGGAGACGACGAAGCCTACAGCGATGGTGACGCATCGGTGATTGAGGGGCTGCGTGCGCATGCCAGCGGAAGCGGGCCACAGTTGATCGGGGATGCGCTGCTGACGCGCGTCGAGGTGGCGGATCGGAGGCTGGTGAAGAGCATCGGCTACATGGTGTATGACACGCAAAGCGGCGAACCGACCATCATTGGCTGGATTGACTCTGCGACGGGCGATGTCATCGAGGCCAGCACGGGATTCCACCTCAACGTACTCGACGATCCGGGCGAGTGGCTGGAAACAGGCCCCAACGGGGAGCAGCTCTATCGCTACGGATTCTCGTACTATCGGCGGTGGCGGCGTATTTTGCCTGATCCCGTGATCGAGCAAATTGAGCGATTCCGCACGCTGGGAGCCGATCATGTACGACGCAATCTGGATGCCTACCAGCAGGCCCGCGAGGACTATGACGAAGGCGATCTCCGGCTGATCAACTGGGACATCACTACGCCGATTCGGGTGGCGGAATGGCTGCCGCCAGAGAGCGTGCCCCCTACTCTGATTCTGCCCGACTCAGGCACCATCGAC
>JAHEME010000585.1 GCA_024643825.1 Chloroflexota bacterium
CGCAAGGGCGGGAGGCTGTACACAATGAGGATCGAGTCTGCTATCCACCCGCTTTGGCCTACCAAATGGAAGCAGTAGTTGCACACGGCTGAACTATCATGTATATTTTGTCCATGTTTTGCAAAGACACTCGGAGGCCCCGATGCCATTTCTTCAAATATACGCGATTGCGCTGGGCGCGATCATGCTCTACATGATCACCCTATGGATTGTCAGTCTGATACTCAGGAATTCGAGCATTGTAGATATTTTCTGGGGACCAGGCTTTGTGATGGTCGGATGGGTTGCCTTCGCGCTTGCCAATGGATCAACGCCTCGTAAACTGCTGCTCATGCTGCTTGTGACGCTCTGGGGTCTGCGGCTTGGCGGCTACATTCTGAGCCGCAACTTCGGCAAGCCAGAAGACTTCCGCTATCAGGCATGGCGCGAAGAAGCCGGGGCGAAGTGGTGGTGGTTTAGCTTCTTCAAGGTATTTCTATTGCAGGGCGTTCTCATGTGGATCATCTCGATCCCGCTGCTTCAAGCGCAGTTCCATACCAGCCCCACTGGGTTAACGCTGCTCGATTATGTGGCTACCGGTCTCTGGATCGTCGGCTTCTTCTTTGAGACTGTCGGCGACGCACAAATGGCCCGCTTCAAGGGTGACCCCGCTAACAAAGGCAAAGTCCTCAATACAGGCGTGTGGCGCTATACGCGGCATCCCAACTATTTTGGCGAAGCGGTGCAGTGGTGGGCTTACTTCCTGTTCGCGCTGGCGACACCCTTTGGGATCGTCGTAATCTACGCTCCCATTCTAATGACCTATCTACTCTTGAACGTATCCGGTGTTGCATTGCTGGAAAAGACCCTTAAAGATGTCAAGCCACAGTACAGAGAGTACATCGAGACGACCAGCGCCTTCATCCCCTGGTTTCCGCGACGGCGTGAGGGCTAAGTCCCTAAAAGGCAGACCGATTCCGGCTATGCTTTGTGTCTTCCTGCCTCACCTCCGAATCTTCGCGACATCTCCGCAGCATCTTCACAATGTCTTCATAGGTCTGCTCCATACTCAGGCTATCAAATCAACTCATCCAAGCAAAGGAGCGTAAACGATGGAAGACAAGGTACTGCACGAAGTTCGGATACTGGAAACAGAAGACGGGTTCCGCATCGAGATCAAAGGAGATAAGGAACATCTTCGCAAAATGGGCTTCGGCAAGATGGGATTTGGCGGTATGGGGTTCGGCCCAGGCATGATGTTTCGCCGCCATCGCCATCACTGGGGCGGCCCGTTCGGGTTCCGTCATGGGCGCGGCCCCTGGGGTTGGGGCTACGAAGGCGAGGATGAAGGTGAAGCCGAGTCCACGCCGCGCGGAGAGCCTCGCGTCTGAGGTTCAACCAGGGAGGGGCATTCGACAAATGGTGAATGCTCCTTCTTGCGATAAGATACCGTCAGAGAAGAATACCTACCCTTCTCGGCTGGTATTCGTGGGTGCATACAGATTGAGTTTTCGATGAACGAGCTGATTCTGGTGGTAGATGACGAGCCCAAGATTGCAAAATTGGCGCGCGATTATCTGGAGCAAAGCGGCTACTCGGTGATCACCGCTGGCGACGGCACGACAGCCGTCGCCGCAGCACGTCATGAACGCCCTGATCTCGTAGTGCTTGATCTTAACCTGCCAGGCATGGATGGTCTCGACGTGTGCCGCGTCCTGCGACGCGAGTCCGATGTGCCTATCATCATGCTTACTGCCCGCGAAGACGAAGCTGATCGATTGATCGGGCTGGAACTGGGCGCAGACGACTACATTACTAAACCGTTTTCGCCCCGTGAACTTGTGGCGCGAACGCGGGCCGTGCTGCGGCGCGTGCAGGGAAACATCCAGAACATAGGCGTAATCCGGTCAGGCAATCTCGAAATCGATCTTGTCGGTTTTCGTGTGACATGCGGCGGGGAGCTACTCTCCCTTACGCGGACGGAATTCAACCTGCTGGCGATCCTCGCCGGGCATCCAGGTCAGGCATTCTCTCGTGAGCAGCTTTTGAATCGTCTGTATGATGTTGCCTATGAAGGCTTTGAACGCAGCATCGATGCGCATATCAAGAATCTCCGGCAGAAGATCGAACCAGATCCCGCTACCCCTCGGTATGTCCTGACAGTGTACGGGATCGGCTATCGCTTCAGTGATGAGGGTTGACCGTGCCCCGTGAAGATCGTGACCATGCGCCCGAAGATCACCACGTTCCACCTCCCTGGCGGTGGAATTCGCACCATTGGCCGCCCATGCCGCCTCCGGGGATGAACAATCCTCGCTTCCGTCGCGAGTTCTGGCATGAGAGCCGCCGATCATGGCGCGGTGCGAAATTCAGGTTCCGCCCTGGACCTCGCCGCCAGTTTCTCTTCTGGCAGTTTGCCGTCACCTTTGGCGTCATATCCCTTCTGATCGTCGGCGGCATGGGGGCGCTGGCCTATCTCTTTACGGGTTTGGTGGGTGGGACAGGTCAGGCAGCAGTCCTCGTGTGGATCACTGGATGTGGTCTGGCGATAACACTCCCATTGCTCGCGGTCGCTGTTGCCGTCTCCGCATCCCGTGGAATCACCCGCCCATTAGCGGATGTAATGCAGGCCGCCGATTCCGTCGCCGATGGCAATCTTGATGTTCGCGTGGATGAATCCAATCACGGCGAATTTGGTCGGCTGGCATTCACCTTCAACCGCATGATCGCCGAATTGCAACGCGCGGAGGAGCAGCGTCGCAACCTTACGGCAGACGTGGCTCACGAACTTCGTACCCCGCTTCACATTATTCAGGGAAATCTGGAAGGCATCCTCGACGGAGTCTACCAGCCAACTGCCGAACACATCGCCGCCCTGCTAGAGGAAACCCATCGCCTCGCGCGTTTAGTTGAGGACTTACGTACGCTTTCAATTGCCGAGTCGGGTCACTTACCGCTTCATAA
>JAHEME010000052.1 GCA_024643825.1 Chloroflexota bacterium
CACCCGCTTGGCAGATGTCACATTCACACTTGTGGATTTCCACGCTTACCTGTCTTTGATTTCCTCTTGTCTCCTCTCTAGTTTACCCTATCTGGACACTTATTCTTTTACGAACCCTAAGTATATTCCAATCCGATTTTGTCTAACCAATGTAAGAGGATCTGACCGCGTTCATCAAGAACAGCGTGCGCAGCGACGCGATATGCCTCAAGGTAAACGTGCAGGAATCGTTCGGGTAGGTGCAGATTACTTAGAAGACCATGCAACCAATCGAGGTCCATCTCAATCAGATCAAGACTTCCCAGTTTCAAGCCAGATGCAATACTGCTGCTAAAGTTTTGCAAGGCAACATCCATATGTGCCTGTTCTATCGCAGACGTTGAGAGCATCTCTGATACCCGTGCTTCCAGCATCAGATGACGTGCCTCGAAGTGCTGGAGAGTTGCTTTGTATGCTGCCGAAGCGACCAGCGGCGCGGCAGGGACGGCTCGATTGCCAAGCAGACCCTCAATGATCGCCGGTGCATCTTCCAGCCGGGGACCCAGATGGTAGCCGGGAATATGGTCTTGCAACCCCGCAATCTGCTCAAATACACGGCCACCAAATGCGAGCGGCACTGGCACTCCCCGCAGGGCTTCTGCTACTTCCAGCAGGGCCGCAGCAGAAGAAAGATGCTGCGCGACCATAACGACCAGATCGGGGTGAATCGTCTCGACCGTTTCCTCAAGTTGTTCGTTAGGAGTATTCGCTCCTAGATACACGACATCAAGGCCCATTCGTCGCAGCAGCAAAGAGAGCAGCAGGGCGCTGAATGTGTGGTCGTCATCGGGGGCGCATCCGATCAAAATCCGCCCTCCGCGCGTTGGCGGAGGTGTGGCAGCAAGTAAGGTTTCTAATCGCCGTGTTGCCATCGCTGAGGCAAAGTGTTCCTGTTGAACCGTCACTTCGCCGGAGTACCAGCCAGCGCCGATTTCCGATAGTCCCTTTTGGAGGACTTCAAAACACACGGCTTCGAGGGGATATAAGGCAAATGCCTGAGCAAGTAGAGCCTCTGCTTGCTGACTATCAAAGGCAAGGCAGGTTTGCACCCACGCGGCTCGGTGTTCGCTAATCGATTCCCCTGGCTCAACGCGCATCCCATGCGAGGAGGAGGCGGCAGCATACTGAGGCATGTCGAGAGGATCTTGCCCCGTCTCCAGTAGAGTCTCCCACAGGCTCACTGCTCGACTGATACTCAATCCTTCGTTTTGCCGTGCGATCATCCATTTCAGCGTTTCGATATCGCGCTGTGAATACAGGCGGTGACCGCCCGAAGTCCGGTTTGGGTCGGGAATCCCATAGCGGCGTTCCCATGCGCGCAGCGTGTCGGGTTTTAGCCCCGTTTCCTGAACAACGGCTTTCAAGTTAAAAATAGGTGCTTCGTCAAGAGTTGCCATAACAGCCTTGGGTGTTGTTCTCGGATAGAACTTACTCTACTATACTTCGGTGTATAGATTTTGTCCATATATTATTTAGTTTCGAGACTTCTTTCATGGAAGAGAAATTCGGATGTCTTCGGAGAGGTGCGTTTCCGGGTCGCACCTCATGGAAAAGTATCATACAATTAGCCATACCGGGTTGAAGAACCTAATCATCATTGGTCGCAGAGGGAAGAAGCAGATGACTCATCTGGCATCGTCATCTCGTAAGCAAATGACGCAGCAATTATCAGCCGCCCAGCAAGCAGTGGATATTCTCCGCAAGCAGCTTCAAGCCGGGATGGTAGACAAAGACTATTGGGGAGCGCGTCTCACGGAGTTGAGCGAACTGCTCGTGGAAGTGGAGACACTTTCTTCCAATGCGGATCACCAGCGCAAGCTGGGGGCCTTGTATGAGGTTAGCCAGGTGATCGGATCCTCGCTCCAATTGGAGCAGGTGCTCAATCAGGTGATGGACTCGATCATTGAGTTAAGTGGCGCCGAGCGTGGATTTCTGCTGCTCTATGATGATCGCAACGAGCTTGAGGTAGTGGCAGCTCGCAACATGGATCACGAAACGCTGGGAGCCGAAGATTTTGCGATCAGCCGCAGCGTGATCGAGATGGTTGCCCAAGCTGGCGAGCCTGTGGTCACGACGAATGCGGTAGATGATCCCCGCTTTGCTCGCAGAGATTCCGTCATGACTCACAATCTGCGCTCGATCCAGGCTGTCCCCCTGCGAGCGCGCGGGCAGATTCTGGGTGTTGTGTATGTGGATAACCGGATTCGGGCGGGCGTGTTTGACGAGGACGACCTCGAACTTCTGGCAGCTTTCTCCGGACAGGCAGCCGTTGCCATTGAGAATGCGCGTTTGTTCACAAAAACCGATGAAGCCCTCGATAATCGCATCGCAGAACTATCGCGGATGCAGGAGATTGATCAGGAGCTAAACGCGACCCTCGATTTTAGCCGGGTGATGGGGCTGACGCTTGATTGGGCCGTTCGGGTCGCGCAGGCTGATAATGGGGCTATTGCCCTGATTGACCTGGAAGAAGGGGAAACGAAGGTTGTAGCCCAGCATGGCTCGACTCCATCGGGTGTACTGACTATGTTGGGGGATGCCTATTCACTGGATGGAGATCGCGAAGATAGCCTCACGGTTCCCATTCAGCGCGAAGGCCGTGTGATCGGCGTCATTGGCCTAGCCCGTGCAGACCAGAAATCTTTTGCTCCAGAGGCGTTCTCATTTGCCTCGCGGTTGGCCGATCACGCAGCCATCGCGATTGAGAACGCCCAGCTTTACGAGGCTGTGAAGCGTGCCAATGAGACCAAGAACGAGTTTGTCTCGGTCATGGCGCATGAACTGCGCGTCCCCATGACATCCATCAAAGGGTATACCGATATGATCTCGATGGTGGGTGAACTGAGCGAGCAGCAGTCGAGGTATCTGAATGTCATCCGCAGCAACGTCGAACGTATGACAGTGCTCGTCAACGATTTAAGCGATATTGCCCGCCTCGAAAGTGGGCGATTGCCGTTAGAGATCGAGGATAACATCCAGCCAGCCTCTGTTCTAAACGAGCTTCTCCCCACGTTGAAAGGGGAGATTGAGCAGCGTGAACATGATGTTCATATCGACATCCCCACCGACTTGCCGGAAGTTCGCGCAGACCCCCGGCGTGTCACCCAGATTTTTGTCAATCTGATCAGCAATGCGTTCAAATATACACCGAATGGAGGAACCATTACAGTCCACGCGGTTCGGCAAAGTGGATATGTGCGCTGTGAAGTCACCGATACCGGGGTAGGCATGACGCCAGAGGAGGTGAGCAAGCTGTTTACCAAGTTCTGGCGCGCAGAAGATGCCTATGTGCGCGATCAGCCAGGCTCCGGCCTGGGGCTTACCATCGCAAAGAATCTCGTTGAATTGCAGGGGGGTGAAATGACCGTGAGTAGTCAGAAGAATCACGGTACTACGTTTTCATTCACTCTGCCTATTAGTGAATAAGGCAGGAAATGGCAAAGAAATCACGTCGCAATGTAAAACGTCATCGTCTTTTGATTTATCATGAGATTGGTCAGCGCATGAGGGTGACTCCGCTACTCATTGTAGCATTCACATTTGTCCTGCTGGGGATCGGCTGGCTCGCTGATCATGAGGTGATAGGGGGTGTGAGCGGAGGGTTTGCCCAGCGCCTCTGGGATAGCCGCAATCTGCTGTATGTCATGATCGGGGCCAGTGTATTGCTGTACCTGTTTGCGATCTATATCAGCCGTACAAGCTATGTAGAGGCTCGCCCCAAAACGCTGCGTATCAAAGCCGGGTTGGTTCCGGTCGATGTTTCCTATGCCCGAGTTCGCCAGATACGTCTCGTACAGCTTGGGGTGCAGTATCCAGAAAAGAAGCTCAAGCATCGCGAAGTGGCTTTGCTAGACCCCTTCATGGGCAATACCTGCACCGCCGTCGATCTTCGGGCGCTGCCCTGGCCGTTCAGCCCTGCATTACTCAAGCGCCTCTGGAATAAGTTCATGTTCACTGCTGATGGCGGCAGCTTGATGTTTGTTGTTGCCGACGCTATGGTGCTGAACCAGCAAATTGATGGCAAGATATCCGACCGACAGGCCCGGATCAAGAAGAAGGATCGCTATCTCGACCCGATTGCACGCGCGGCGGAGCAGCAGGCTGCTAAGGGAACGCGCAAGTAAACTCAGTTCTATGAATGGGGATGCTGGGTCGGAGGCAATCGCATAGAAAACAAGAAAGGCTCATCGCTGATCTATGATATCCGATGAGCCTTACACTGTATTTAGGAGAAGTCTATCGTTTTGAGGAGGGTTTTCTGATTTCGACCGGGATACGGCCTGCGGGTTCTTTGTGTGATTCTGTGGCTTTGTTCTCGGCAGTTTCTTCCTTGATGGAGGCTTCCTGCTGGTCGCCAATGGCGGAAGGGATGTCCATTTGCTCCTGCATGGTGATGATCCCTTGAATGAAGCTGCCTTCTTCTGTGGCAAGCTGCTCCGTTTGAAGATCACCCCACACGCGCCCTGTCCGCAGGATGGTAACGCGTTTTGCGGTAACATTGCCTCGCAGGATGCCGCCTACGATGATAGCGTCTCCAACTATGTCACCTTCTAGATCTGCGTCACTGCTCAGGGTAACATGCCCCAGAGCCGTCAGATCGCCCGTAAATTTTCCTTCGATGCGCACAGCACCGGGGCTGTGAAGAGTGCCTTCCAGTTTCGTTCCTGAACCCAGGATAGTTTCTGTAGGTTGACTGATTGACGGTGCAGGCATGTTTGTGTTTGCTTCTGACGAGGCTGTGGTCTTTGACGAGCCGAATAAATTGCGGAACACCAGATGCCTCCTCCTTTTCTGGATATGGATGGGGCAAGCCGTGAGCATTATGCTTTGTAGCTTACCCATGTCCCACTATAACGAGCATGAAACACGGTGTCAACCATTCAGCCGAAGTTGTGGGGGTATCGTAGGGTGAGAAACACCGCAAATTGATGGGGTACGTCTCCACCTGGAGATTCGGGAAGGTCGTGCCAGTCTAGGCCCCATCGTTGAGCTTATAGCCCCGCCCGCGTATCGTGATGATGTACTGTGGGTTGGCAGGGTCTGGTTCGATCTTGGAGCGCAGACGGCTCACCAGCTTCTCGATCCGGGCATCATCAATATCATCGAGATAGTCCACTCCCCAGACGCGCTCCACGATCTGGTACTTATCCGTGAGTTTGTTACGACGCTGAAACAGAAGTTGCAGCAGTTTAAACTCAAGTTCGGTCAGAGCTTCGATGGGCAGGCCGCCCACCCACACATCTCCAGCATCTTCATCGACCCAGATGCCGCCGGGTAGCTCTCGTTGCACGGTCGCCTGTCGGCGGACGAAGTCTGCGAGGAGCTTGCAAAAGGCGGAGATCGTGTCTCCTTCGGTGCGTAACAGGCCCCAGGCGCTCAGTGATTGCAGCGCGCGTTCCAGCCGTTTCTCGGTTGTGCCGACCACAACCGCCAACAATGTTTCCCGTTCATCTGCGCCTAGCTGCGACCACAGACGGTTGCACTCAGAACGCACCGTCACGTCGTGAGGGAGAGCTTCTGCGATAGCATCCAGATCACTGTCCACCATCTCATCGAGTTTGCTGATGACCGCCATTGTGAGTCCGGGGTGGCCTGCCGCCTGAGTCCACAGAAAGTCCAACTCCTCGCGTGTTAGCAAGCGATCCAACCCTGCCTCTTCCGCAAAGGCATAGGCCAGGTCATCGGCCTGCCCGCGTGAGAGAGGGCCTACTGTATACGTATGGGCCGCCGATAGCTCAACAAATTCTGCCGTCTGCTCATCCCCTCGTTTGAAGCCCAGCCGCCGCACGGTTGCGGTTACATACAGCAGATTGCGCGGGTAGCGATCTTTCAGCGCCCGCAAGTTCAGGAAAACGCGTCCATCCAGCGAATCGAAAGCTTCGTCGAATTCGTCCAGCAGCAGCACAAGATCATGATACCCTTCGTCGATCAGGGCTGTCAGCGCATTGTTGAAGCTGAGAGGGACGATCAGAGCCGAATCGGATTCGATGGCTTGCTGATAGAATGCAGCCAGCGTGCTCAGTAACGATGCATCCAGATGTCGTACACTGTCTCGCACTGTGCGCAGCACAAGCTCATAGAAGCCCTGCCCGCTTAACTCCAGCATGCCGTTGCAATCGATGTAGGCGAACACCACATCGCGCCCTAGCTCAGACTGGTAGCGTTCTACAAGATTGCCTGAGGAAAGAGAGCGCATCAGGGCAGATTTTCCCATGTTGCTCAGCCCAACGATGGAGACGCAGTTTGACCCCAGGAGAGACTGAGTAATCTGCTCCATCTCTTCGTCCCGATGGCGTGGTTCTACGAGCGACATAACACCTCAGCCGTCACGGGGCACAAAACGAGCCGGCACATGGCTTGAAGCATGCGCCAGCTCGGTTGATCCAGAATGAAACTTTGTGCTGGCGTCTCTATTTGAGACGAATTCGCCTCACCACTACGACCACAGCAACCAGTGCCAGAGCCAGCAGCCCAATACCTGCCAGCCCCGCCCCCCCGGAGAAACCGGTCGTGGGCAGTGTAGCCACAGGTGATGGGCCAATCGGCCCACCTACACCACCCGTCGTCGGCGTGATTTCCCCGCCGCCGCCAGAGCCGGAGATGCGAGTCGGGGTGGGGCCACCCAGCGGTGTCACCTCAATGATGCCGGAGGTCGTGACCACGGTTGGCGTTTGGGCAGCGGTCAGCGGGGTTGGCGATACCTCGCCCTCTGCTGGTGTGACCTCTGCCACTTCAGTGCCCGTTCCAGGCTCCCCGGTTCCTTCCTGGGGCGCTTCGCCTGTACTTTCTTCAGTGACGACCACAGGAGCTTCGGTAGTCGCTGTCGGGGATGGTTCTCCAGCCCCTGGCTCCTGAGTTGCCTCCGTCTCAACGATATCAGGCACAGAGGTCGGAGCGGTATCCGTCATGACCTGCGATGTCTGTGTCGCGGCGGCCAGGGTCATATTTGCTGCATTGGTGAGTTCGATGTCGGAGACCTGCGTTCCCTGGCGTGGCTGGATCACCACCGCCCAGATCACGACGGCGCAGATACCCAGCACGAAGACCGCTGCCAGAGCAATCGCACCGATCAGAAACGACCGGTTCTGCGATTCTTCGGCTTCTGGCGCTTCATCTTCTTCTTCATCGTCGAAACTAAAGTACAGATTGTCGTCATCCATAATGTTCCCCTTGTACTGTGCGCTGTGCCGCTTCCAGATTAGCCAAGTTGTTGTAAATTAGCAAAAGGCACGAAAATTGATCTACCAGTACCTACTTCAACCAGTGCCCCCGGCAGCCACAATCCACTGGAAACCTGCTGCGGCTCGGAGGCAATCTCCGTGACTGTGCCGATCTCACCCAGTAACGGGTTTTGCAGAATTCGTACGCGCTGCCCTGGCTGTAAGGTGAGCTGTTCTGTGCGTTCCAAACTTCGATCATCCTGCTTCGCAGGAGCCACAGATACAGGTATGATAATCTCAGGTCGCATCTTGCGCGAATCGCCCGGTTGACCCATCGCCATCGAAAGCTCACGCCCGTTGTGAGTATTCAGGATGGAAAGGATACGGTCGCTCATCGGAATCTGCCCGAAACCCTGTGTTAGCCCTACCGGGAAGGGAGCCTTCTGTATAGCCGGGATCAGGCCGGCATTCATGCTGGAAGCGATCAGACCTTTGACGCGGATTTCAATCGCCTCTTCCAGAAACGGTTCCGTCAGCGGCGACGCAATGGCTACGATAGCCCCGCGATGGTCAATAGTGAATCGGCCTGGGTCAGTGGTATACGAGGGAGATGTATCCAGCAGCTTGAGCGTACCCCAGGCTAAGCCTCCGTAGCCCCATGCCACCTCGATCACCGCCGCATGGACTTCAATTGTGATCAACTGGTCGGGTTCAATGCCAACTACCCGTCCAGGAGCCGAGGCCAGCACTTCCACTCGCTTGTTGTCGCCTTCGAGCAGAATTTGCCCATCTCCGATCCAGGCGACACGTCCATCGAAGGGAGTCACCACGCGCCGCTTGCGCAGCCCAAAGAACTGAGAGCGTGTCGCCAGCGACTCTCCTTCTGTGATGACATCTCCCGGTCGCTTCAGGATCGCCGCCATTACTTCCGCAGGCTTGATGCGTAATTCCTCTGCAACGTCTATCAGCCGCCGTGCATCTGGAATTTCAGCGACGGCGAGGATCTCCATCGCCTTGACCATTTGGCCCATCGCCACCTTGGGCGCTGCGCCGTGTGGCAGCTTCTCAATGCGGCGGAAGGATGTAACGGGCACAATCCGAGCCTGCGAAAAAGCCAGCGCGGTATCAACATTAATCATGCTGGGGCCGCCTCCCCGGTCATTGTTGTGATCCACTCTTGCAGCATCTGATGTCTGTCACCCGTGTTGCGAGGGAACCGCCAGGGGCGTCCTCTGGCATCGACGATCAGGCCCATCTCACCTCCCGTGATCGTCATGCGGCCCAACCGTTCGCCAGGCCCCATGCTGATTGTGGTTCGGCGCGGCTGAAGGGTCATTTCTGCGCGTACTCCCTTTGCCAGAGGGATCGTCGTGATTGTCCCATAACGCACCTCAAAGGACTCGGTTTGACCACCTTCCGGCTTCAGGCTTCCGCGCAGCACCACCTCGTCTTTTCGTGCTCGCCCACTGATTGATACCACAGTTCCCAGATCGATGAATGCGTTTCCATCAAGTGCCTGCACAACGGCGGTCGGATTGATCGCGGCGGCAGCCCCCAGAGAAGGAGCCAGCCCATAAGGATCAAGCAGCAGACGGGTCAGACCTACCGGGAGCAGCGCATCCAGCGCAATCAGCGTGCTCCAGCCATCATTGGGAGCTCGGGTGAGAAGCCCTCCACTCAGGAGAATCGTTCCAAACGCAGGCAAAAGTCCTCGTGTACGCACGCCGCGCCAGGTGTTTCGAGCGCCCAGCACAGCCCGGCGAATAATCTCCCGCGCCATCGCGTATTCGATCTCTAGGTCCTGTCTTTCCGCAGGCACACTGTGCGGAAAAAGCGTTTTGTTGAGCAGATAATTCTGTATCTGATCGGGATTCTGCAATTCAAACGTCAACCATCGCCCCAGGGCGTCCATGCGGATTATGTCGAGCACTTCTTTTGCCGAGTGCCCCACACCCAGAGTCGGAAACACATTCAAATAAGGGATTTGATCGATGGATGCAGCTATCGTAGTGGATGCGCTGCCCAGATCAATTCCCAGAACGTTGTGCTTCTCTAAGGCTCCCAGCACATGGATCATCTTGCTGAAGCCGTGTGCGGTAGGCTCTATACCATCTAGCGTCCAGCTTCCGATCTCCCCAAATCCGCCGCTATGAATACTCTTCTGCTGGTGGAACAGATACGCTAGTTCCCGCTGGGCGCTATCCAGACGCTCTACGTCAAGCTGAGGGCGCACATTTTCCGAGATCTCAATCCGCATCCCGATCTCTTCGCCCAGGGTCTCCTTGACTTCCTCCTGAAGATCGCGATTCCCCGCATACAGGAGAACCGGGCGGTACTGATGCGGGATCAGCCGAACTGCCAGCCCGATCAGGTGCATCTGTTTTCGCATTGAATCCACTGCACCGCCATCTGTGCCGCCCACCATCATGACCATATCAGGCTCAGTGCGCAGCAGAGCATCAATTTGAGCTTCTGGGGTGCGTGTATCTGCCAAGCTGAAGGTATCTACAAGTTGGAGGTAGGTGCTTTCAGCGGCACGGCGTCCACTCGCCAGGCTCACGTCAGGTACAAGTCCCACCATGACTCCCTTGATAGGCTTCCCTGCGCTGGCTGTCGCTACGAAGATACTGACTCCGACAAAAGGCCCTTGCTCCGGGCTGATCAAATGCCCTTTTTCGTCCAGCAGGCGGCGGCCTGTCGCTAGGGAAATCTCGTTCAGTGCATTGCGCACGCCTTCATGAATATCATTCCAGGGTGGGGTGTCGGTAGTAGGCGCTTCCCCGCGTGAAACAAAGCGGTATTGTCCATCGACAATATCCAGCAAAATGGCGCGGGTATGTACATTGCCGATATCTACCGCCAGGATTGAGCCGCCAATCGGGGCTTCTTGCGAGGCTGCCTCAGGTACGGAGGTTTCGCGTTCTTCGTCGAGGAGATTGTCTAGAAAGGACATAATCGTTCAGTCGGTAACCGGAGTCAGCGGATGAGAGTTTGGGCCCAACCAGATAACGCCACCAGGCGCTCGCCGAAGATCGCGATGCCCGATAGTATCATGCCCCCATAGATTACGCCAAGCGTGATCACTACAAACGTCTGCCCGATCTGGGCGGCGAACTGAATGGGAGCGATCCGCTGCACGTCCCCCACGGCGGATCGTCCTCGCAGCCAGAACTGAAAATACAGCAAAGTCGTGACTGTGCCAATCAATACGATGGTGCTGGGAACCAGCGTGCGCAGTGTGATCGGCGTCGCTCGGATCAGTGGGATGATCGTCCCGGTGATCGCACCGCCAACGGCCACCGCGATTCCGACTCCGATCATGTACGCGATGGCGATGTTCCCCAGCGATGCGGTGCGAGGGCTGAGTTTCATCACAAGAAAAAGAAACAGTAGCAGCGGCACACTGGCAAGCGCAATCGCAGCGGGATTCTTACTGAGCATCGGCGTTACTACACGCGGGATGATCGCCTGATACACGACGACCAGGACGGCATAGCCTGCGGCGGCTCCGATGAACAGGTGCAGGGCCACTCGATACAGGGGGTTATCGCCAATCAGGTAGCTCAGAAGAGCGATGGTAAAGAAGAAACTCAACGCGCCGCCAAGCAGGTCGGATTGCGCGGAAGTCAGTGGTGGCATGCTTACTCCTGTGACTGCCGGATTGTGCGGAGGATGTTAAATACGGCCCCGATCAGGATCATGATGGCGGCTGCCGCGCCTCCGAGGGCCTGAGCATTCCACTCTGCGGATAGCAGCGAG
>JAHEME010000586.1 GCA_024643825.1 Chloroflexota bacterium
CCCAGAACCGCGTGATCGCCTATGACTACGTGCCGCTGGATGCCGAGCAGCGAATCGAGCCGGGGCAGAACTTTCCCCTCACCACCGTGATCCCGGAACTGGGCGGTCAACCCGATCACGTCACCACGCTGGTGCAGGCAGAACTGGTCAACCCGTCCAGCCCCTCACTTGCACCCACATCTGCCCCATAGCTGATCTCCGTCTGAAACTCACCATAAAGGCCGCCTCTAGTTTCGAGGCGGCTGTTTGTTACTAGCACTTCTATGTCTTTCGCCCCTTACGACCTGGTAGCCCTCGTCATACAATGAAATTGCCGTGCAACGAAACCGATCCGCATTCCATAGGCTCACGGCACAAAAGGAGGTTGTTTCATGACCGACCGCAAGAAGATGACTCTTCCCATGCTGTTCGAGAAATACCACCATGATGAGCAGATCATCATGCTCACCTGTTACGATTACCCGACCGCTTATCTGCAAGATGAAGCCGGAATCGAGATGGTACTGGTAGGCGACAGCCTCGGCATGACCATGCTGGGCTACGAAAGCACCCTGCCCGTCACCATGACCGATATGATCCGCCATGCCCAGGCGGTTCGGCGCGGCGCGCCCCACGTCTGGCTGATCGGCGATATGCCCTACATGACCTATCAGGCATCGGTGGAGTCTGCCATCCTGAATGCGGGCCGCTTCATGGCAGAGGCAAGCTGCGATGCGATCAAGCTGGAAGGCGGTCGCGAGATGGCCGACCGCATGGAAGGCATCGTCCGGGCAGGCATCCCGGCGATGGGGCATCTCGGCCTCACCCCGCAAAGCGCATCCGCCCTTGGAGGCTTCCGCGTTCAGGGCAAAGGCGCAGCGCAAGCAGCGCGCATCATCGAGGATGCGAAGATTCTCGAAGAGGCAGGAGCGTATTCCATCTTGCTAGAAATGGTTCCCGACCGCGTTTGCCAGATCATCACAGAACGGGCCAACATTCCGATCATCAGTCTCGGCTCCGGGCCGCAGGCCAACGGGCAGTTATTGATCTACCACGACATGTTTGGCCTGTATCCCCGATTTAAGCCCAAGATGGCGAAGGTCTATGGCGACGCAGGCGAGGTCATCCTGAACGGACTCAAACAGTATGTCGCCGAGGTAACGGAGAAGACCTTCCCGCAGCCAGAGCACTACTTTGGAATCAAGGATGAAGAATACGATCAACTGGTCGAGATGTTTGGAAAGCCTCGTCAGACCAGTTCGTGAATCGTAGATAGACAGCGCAGCGAAGGCCGTTGATCAGTTCGCGGCCTTCGCTTGTGTGGAGTGTAAGAATCGATTTCAGCTTTTAGG
Source organism: Chloroflexota bacterium (assembly GCA_024643825.1). GTDB lineage: Bacteria > Chloroflexota > Anaerolineae > Aggregatilineales > UBA3940 > JAHEME01. Next base: position 1,332 of record JAHEME010000586.1, read on the forward strand.
TGAGAAGCAGCATCGCTGCCAGGATCATCAGCGTCGCGATAATGATCCGTTCAAATTGCTGGCGGTTGACACGTTGCGAGAGCCACTTTCCTGCCACCACACCCAGAGGGACGAGAGGCAGCAGCCATGCGATACTCCATACAGCAGGCCAATCGAATTGACGCGCATAGATGTAATAGGGAACCTTGATCAAGTTGACAATCCCGAAGAACAGCGCCGACGTGCCAATAAAGATCTCCGGGGTGACTTCCTGCATCAGCAGGTAGATACTAACGGGCGGGCTGCCAATGTGAGCCAACGACGAGGAAAACCCGGCGATGACGCCTGCTACTGCCCCGTGCCAGTTGCGGGACTGATACACGATTGCTTGAAATAGGCGTTTCTCCACGAGCTTATAAAGCCCGAACAGCAGGATGATAATGCCCAGAATGCGCCGCAGTACCTCGGTGGGCGCATCGATGATCACAAAGGTCCCGATGGTGATGCCCACAATCGCCCCCGGAAGAAGCAGCAGAATGTGCTTGGAATTCCACTTCTTCCAGTGCAGGGAGATAGCGAAGACATCCGCTACCATCAGCACCGGCAGCACCAGCCCGATTACCTGATCGGCTGGCATGACGAGCGCCATCATCGGGGTAGCCAGGGCTCCCAGAGTCCCACCTAGCCCACCCTTTGCTAACCCAACGATGAAGGCCATCGCAGCCGCCATCAGAAAGAATACTAGCAGATGGTCAGACATAAGATCGTCGATTCCTTACAAGTAGCTGAAAAAAGGATGCTGCATGGGAACATCGTACAGCACTTGGTGAAGAATGTCACATCTTCCGAACACCTGCCAGATTCGATATCTGTTTGAGTGTTTACGAAACATCAGTAACATTGAGTACGGGCAGCTTTCGAGACTACTACAGAGAAACGAGAGATCGGGATGATCAAAACCGAAGGCTACGAAGCAACTCAGGAACTCATCCACGACCTGCGCGGTGCAGTCGCTGAGTGCTACTTTGATAAGATGACGCGCTTGCTCTACAGCACCGATGCCAGCATTTACCAGATGATGCCCGTTGGCGTCGCCGCCCCGCGCAACGCCGATGAAGTCGCTGGCGCGGTCGAGATAGCCACCAAGCATGGCGTTCCGGTGGTGCCGCGCGGCAGTGGCAGCAGTCTGGACGGGCAGGCGGTTGGGCACGCCCTCGTGCTGGATATGACCCGGCATATGAACCAGATCGTCACGGTCGATGTGGAAGCGTGCACCGTCCGCGCCCAGCCGGGGATCACGCTGGGGAAGATGAACCGCATCCTGAGCCAGCACGGGTTGGGGTTTGGCCCTGACCCCGCCAGTGCCGACCGCGCTACCATTGGCGGGATTGTGGGCAACAACTCGACGGGAGCGCATTCCATCGTCTACGGCATGACCTCCGATCATGTCGCCGCGCTCGATGTAGTTCTCTCCGATGCCAGCCGCGCACACTTTGATGCCTTTCATGGCGATACCTGGGAGGATCGTGCTAAACGCCCCGGCCTGGAAGGTTCCCTCTACCGGGCAATCCCGCAGATTCTCGAACGCTACGCGGGACCGATAGCGGATAATTTTCCCAAAAC
>JAHEME010000053.1 GCA_024643825.1 Chloroflexota bacterium
CAACGGTCACGCTGATCCGTCGCCTGGATGCAGGCTATGATAGCCCCGCCAATCGCGCTGTGCTGACCAACCTGCCTGGTCATTTCATTCTCAAGAGCCACCAGCCAGCCCTGGCTAGCAAACTGGCGCAGCAAGTGCCTTTGCAGGATTGGATACCGGTTAACGACACGGTGCATGGCACAGAACTGCCAACGCTGGATGGCTGTCGTCGCCTGCTCTATGAATTCCACCTGCCTGATGGTACGGTGGAGTATTCCCTGCTTTACACCAATTTGCCGACTGCTGATTTCGGCATCCGCCGCTGCTTCCACTTCTATAACGAACGTCAGACCATCGAATCCTTCTTTGCTCAGTCCCGCCACATCTATAACATCCAGAACCTGCGTTCGCGCAAGTTCAATGCCATCTATGCCTTTCTGCGTTTTGTGTTCCTCACTCATAATCTGATCCACTGGCTCAAACAGACTCGCTTCGCTCAAACCGATTTGGTCAAAGCCACCACCCGCGATTTGGTTCATCATGTGGCCCGTGTTCGCGCTTACTGGAACTGGACGGGGACTTTCAATCTGTTCGTTCTTCGTTCTAATCGCTGGGCAGACCTTCTCCTTGACGCGCTTCAACCCCGTGCCATTCAGTTAGAACTGCCTTTTGCTCGTTTGCACAAAACTTAGGTAACTAATGGTGCTAGTTCTACAGGCTGAACTCTGCAATCGAGAGAGAGACAAAGCCGTTCTGGTCAGGCTGAAGGCCATGCCACTGAACCAGCAGATTAAAGATGGCAACGGTATAGGCCAAACGGCTTTGAAAATAGGCCCAAACACGATGCATGACCTTCTTGAGATGACAAACAACCGTCAACATCGACAAAACCGTCTCAATGAGCATGCGGGAATTCCATTCACCGCGCTTGCACAATCTGAGATTGGAGGGCTGCCAATCTTGCTTCTCAAAATGCACATCGCTGAAAACGACCATCTGGCCAGCAACCTGGTCAACCAGCGCCTGGAATGCCGAGCCATCATAGACATTGGCCGTATCACACGCCCACTCGACAATCAGACCCAGATGATTGAGCAGCAGGCACAATTTGCCACCCACAATCCAGCGACGATTGGAACTGCCTTTGCGCCCGATCTGCTTGGGGCTGCGCCCTTCGCGCCGGGGATGAACCAATTCAATCCCATAGCTATCGATCAACCCCAACAACGAGGTCTCAGCCAGATACAGCCATCCCTCAGCGGTGGGGATGTAGGTAATGTCAGCCACCCACTTCTGGTTGGGAGCGCCCGCCTTGAATTCTCGATTAAGAACATTGGGAGCCACCGTCTTGTTGTGCTTCGACTGTGTGGTAATGCGATAGCGGCGACGACGCCTGGCTTCAATACCATGCTCGGCCATCAACCGGGCGACCCACTTGCGACTGCATCGATGGCCTAATGCTTTCAATTCGGCCCGAATACGGCGAGCGCCATAGCGGCCCCGGCTCTTGTGATGAACGTCCTGGATGGCGCGCAGCAGTTTCCGATCTGCCAGTTCTCGTCGGCCTGGGCCTCGCCTCCGCCAGGCATAGTAGCCGCTCGATGAGACATCGAGCACCCGGCACATCGTGGCGATCCGGTGCTGCCCGCGATGGGCTTCAATGAAAGCGTACTTCATTTCTGCCCCCGCGAGAAGATACTCAGTGCCGTTTTTAGGATGTCCCGCTCTTCTTTAAGCTGCTCATTCTCCCGCCGCAGCCTTTTGAGTTCATCTTCCTGGTCAGCCAGCTTCCCTTTGTGCTGAAACGCTTCCTTCCCAACCTGTTTGAATTGGCGCTTCCATCGGTACATCATCCCTGGAGCCAGCCCCAGTTCGTCCTCAATCTGCGCTACGCTCTTCCCGCTCGTTTCGGCCATGTCCAGTGCCTGAAGCTTGAATTCCCGCGTGTAGATCTTCCGGTGTTCCTTTTCCTTCGTCATCACTGGTCTCCTTTTTCAGTGTACTGTCTTACCTGACTCTCCACTGAATCGGGGCCAGCCCATCTCAATCTGGTTAACTGGACTCGCCAAACAAACGCAGTGACTAAGGCGTAGGTTGCCACTGCGGGGACGTGAAATCGACATAACCAAACGAGGTTACCTGTGTGATCGCGCTCTGGGCGTCATTGGTTGCCAACCACCTAGTGAGATCGAAAACAAAAATATCTCCACCTGCATTTCGCCCTGAATCCTGGAGCCCGAGGCCCAGAGTCGTGCTGCGAGCCCGTACAAAGGCTACGAGATTTCCGTCTGGTGACCATACTGGGGAACGTTCATCAAGGTAATTGTCGGTAAGCGGTACCAACTTATCTACGCATCCTGGCTCGCCTCCATCAAGACAGGCAAGATCGATCAGATAGAGATCGGTATCTTGATTAGCATCTGCCGCAGATATGAGTGCAGCGTAGCGCCCATCGGCTGATACGGCCATCTCACCGCCCCCAGGGCACAAACTATTGGCGCTACAGACTGTTCCAAAGGTGCCGGAACTAATCGTAAGAATTTTCCGGGGATTATCAGCGTTGTTCACTATATTCATCGTGACATCAAAGAACAAGCCACCACTCCCTGATCCATTCTTGAAAGTACTTAGCTCCAGCAGACTAGATGTGCCTGGCAGCCATTCGCTAACTGTTGTATCCGAGGTAGCTGACGTGATTGGAGTCAGAGTACCAGTCTCGATATCTATTGCCACAAGAGTGTGAAACGAGCTCGATCCCCGACGAAGAAAACTAATAGTCCGACTATCAGGTGACCACCTCGGTAGACTGTCTTCTTCTATTGTATCCGTCAGCTGCCGCGTACAATTGCTATTCGCAGACGCCAGACAGGCCCAATCCAGCAGCCAAATATCACCGCTCTCGGCAAATGCAAGCTGATCGCCAGATGGAGACCATGCCGGATCGGAGGCTGGAGAAGAGGTCAATACCCCTACTTCAGATCCATCCAGATCGCCGCGCATCAAGGCGCCGTTCTGATTTTCAGAGAAGATGATCTGCTTTCCATCAGGCGACCAGATGCCAAAATGAGGCGTCACACCATTGGCATAGGTGGGCAACGCTTGCGGTGATTCGCCGCACTCCGTTACACCAGTCATGACACAGGTAATGTCAACGAGATACCCCTTCCCGGCCGCGTTGAACCCGATCCGACCAGTCCCCCCTCCAGCCACTGGGAGGGGTATCACGGTCACCGTGGGTGCTAGGAATGATGCTGATTCTAGGGCTTGGGAAGTCGCAGTAATTGCTGATCCCGAAGAGGAAATGCTCTCCTGAGCGTCGGTACGTAGCCCTTCGGCAGACCCAGTGCCGCGGAGATTTAGTGAATTCATGCGGGTAGCAACGGCTGCAGCCGCAATGAATAGTACTATGACAATACCGATCATCCACCGGTTGCGCTTGGACGTCCGCCGCGGCGGATCATTTTGTATCCGTGCCATCTCGCGATATTCAGCGAGGCCAACATCCGCGGTATGAAGCTCATCCCAGCCAGTGGGCAAAGCTTCCAGATCCGGGGCAGGTGGCATATCTGGAACACTGAGTTGATCATAGCGATGGGGAGTTCCAGAGGGGTTCGACACCGCGTTTCTAAATGCGTCAGCAAGGTCACTGGCAGTCGGATAACGATGAAGAGGGTCCTTGGCCAGCGCAGTTTGAATGACGCGCTGGACGCTGGCAGGTAGGTCCGGGCGGAAATCGAGGATATTCGGGATTGGCGCATTGAGATGTTCATACATGTATTTGCCTGGAGTTTCTCCAGTGAATGGGCGTTGTCCTGTCAGAATTTCAAACAGAGTCACGCCCAGCGCATAGATATCGACCGCTGCGCTTATCTCACGCTTTTCAAACATTTCCGGAGCCATGTATGCAAAAGTGCCGATCAGGCCGTTCCGAGTCAACGAAGGAGCCGAAGATTCGAGATAGCGAGCAATACCAAAATCTGCAAGGAATGTATTGGCATTGTCTCCATCCAGCAAAACATTGCTGGGCTTAAAATCCCGGTGGATGACATTATGTCGATGCAAATAATCCAGCCCCTCAGCAATTTGGGATAGGTAGGATTCTGCTACATCTAACGTTAGAGTACTGCGTTGAAACCGCTGCTCCAATGTTCCACCACCCATATATGCCATCACAATAAACGGCTGGTTTTCAAACTCCCCAGAGTCATACACGGGTAGAATACGAGCATGCCGCATTTTGGCGAGTAATTGCACCTCCTGCGTAAAGCGCTCCCTGAACGTGGCTCGATGTGTGAACTGTGAGGAAAGAACCTTGACCGCAACATGACGCTTGAGATTAGCTTGCCAGGCGCGATATACCACCGCCATGCCACCCCGGCCGATTTGTTCCTGAATTGTGTAAGACTCCACAGTTGTGCCAATGAGGTCATTCATTTACTCCTCCGCCGAATGGGTGCCTTTTAATGGCCTTCGCCATTGTAATTCTGTTTCAGCAATAACGGGAATTAGTATACAACCTGAACTTGGCCCCAGAGAAGTTCTAGCCAGGGGTGACAGTAGCTTTGCTGGCAAGCTGCACCGGAGTAATATATTGCTCTGAATGGTCCACTTTTGGGCAGCGGACCACATCCTTTTTGGTTTCTCCTCACATTCATAATGTGCTTTGCTAGGAGGGGAGATGGGCAGTCATCCAGAATTAGTCATCGGACAGTACCAGGTGCGGGAAGAGATCGGGAGTGGGGGGATGGCGACCGTCTACCGTGCCTGGCAGCCAGGTGTTGAGCGTGAGGTGGCCATCAAGGTGCTGCCGCCCCAGTTCATGGATGATCCGGTCTTACTGGCTCGGTTCCATCGGGAAGCAGGGATTGCGTCGAGGCTGCAGCACCCGCGCATCTTGCCGATCTTCGATTATGGGGAAGCAGATGGGCAACCCTTCCTTGTGATGCCCTTCATGCCTACCACTCTGGCTGAACGGATCGCCTCCAATGGGAAAGGGATGAAGATCGAGGAGGTGCTGCATTATGCCAGCCAGATTGCGGAGGGGCTGGACTATCTCCATAAACAGGGGATCGTTCATCGCGATTTCAAGCCCAGCAACGTGCTGATTGACGAGTCGGGAGACGTTTATCTGACTGATTTTGGCATTGCGCAGATGCAGGAAGCGACCGTGCATCTGACCGCGACAGGATTGCTGGGCACACCACAATATATGGCGCCAGAGATGTTCATGGAAGGCAAGGCAGTCCCGGCGACCGATATCTATGCCCTGGGGGTGACGCTCTACGAGATGCTCACCGGGCAATGCCCGTTTGAGTCTGAGTCTCCCAATCACCTGATGCTAGCGCACTTCAATGAGCGCGTGCCCGAAATGCGCAGGCTGCGTCCCAGTCTGCCGTCTACCATCCAACCGATCATCGAACAGGCGATGTCGAAGCGACCAGCGGATCGCTATCCGACAGCCATCACACTTTTCTCTGAGTTGCGCACAGGTTCGACTCTTTCAAAGCCTGGGCAGCCGCGAGCAGCATGGTTGGCGCCAGTCAGTGGGCTGGTCATTCTGGGAATTATGATCGTGACCGGAGTTTTCATTCTACGGGCACCGAATCGGGGGGCAGCCAGCCCGCCAGAAACCACCGAACCTCTTACATCGGTAGCCGTCGGACAACCCTTGCCAACTTCCAGTCCATTTCAACAGGAACCTTCTACGGATCTTCCCGATTCGCCAGTATCAGTCGCGACATCCACAACGCCAATCGAAACCATTGGCGGGGGTATGGGACTGCTGGGATTTAACTGGAACGGGTTGGGATATATCGTGGATGTCAGTTGCGTGCTTTCGGGCGGGATAGGATGTGATCCCAATCCGTCCATATTGCCCTCTGTGGAGGGTGTTACCCCGCACTTTGGAGATGGACCATTTGATGGGGACAGGGGCTTACTACCGAACTTCAGCGGATGGTCATACGATGGCAGGTACCTGGCTTTTGGGCAAGACTCAACCCTCTTTGTTTTGAACTACTATGAGGGAACTCTCATTCAAGTGGATCCCGAAAATGGGGCTTCTTATCCGTTATGGTCACCCAACAGCCTTGAACTGGCTTATTTGTCTTCCGGTGATCTCTATGTCAGTGATCTTAGCTGTGTGAGTACCGGGAATGGCATCTGTGCCACGCGTGGATCTCTTATTTTTGATTATCCTGCCAGATATCCAATTCTTTATGGTTGGTTCGCTGACGGCAGTTTCATGATCCGCAACCCTGCTCTGGTCGGACAATGGGGATCCGTGTTTCCGGCGGGTGGTGTTTATGGCATTGACAGAGATGGAAGCAATCTGCATTTTCTAGCGGGTACACCGGGCGTTCAAATTGGGAATTCGCACGCGATCCTGTCCGTCGATCCATTGGGGGGTGATTGGCAAGTTCTCAACACATCACCAGACACGATACGTTATACCGACCTCACTTCCAACATTTCGTATGCCATCGCAACGATACCCAGCACCGAAATCGTTGTATCCCCGGATGGGCGCTATTTGGCCTATGCAGATAACATTAACCGCGAATTGGAAGGGGACATTAATCTCATCGACCTCCAGTGTATCCAAAACGGTTTCATGGGTTGCAATACTGCCAGTGTGAAAATAACCGACAACGATGTAGGGGAAGCTTTTCTGTCCTTTTCACCGGATGGACAATGGTTGGCATTTATCAGGGGTGATCACACGCAAGAGACCGAAGCGATCGATTGCCCTGGTACAGAGGCAGACCCGGGATGCCTCGCCCCAAGGGCTGCGGTGGCTACCTACGATGGCGATATCTATATCGTCAATGTAGCAGAAGCGCTGGAGAACGGCACTAGGACAAATGCCAGTCGAATCACGTCGATTCAGTTCGCCAATTTCGGCCCTGGTTTTCAAGGGAATTTCTCCCTGAGTTGGCAGCCTGCATTACCCTAGTAGACGACCAAACAGGTTTAGGTCAGTAGGGTAAATGGAGCTATACTGCCTCGAAAAGGAAGGGGGCAGCATGGCAAAGATCTACATCGTTGAACTGGAACAAGCCGAGCGGGAACAGTTGGAAGGGATGTTGAAGAAGGGCAAATGGTCAGCCCGGAAACTGAAACGAGCGCAGATTCTGTTGGCTGCCGATGCTGGACAGAAGGATGAGCAGATCGCGGCCACTTTGCGGGTACATGTGCATACGGTGGAACGCACCCGCAAGCGATTCATGCTTGGCGGCCTTGAGAAGGGGCTGAATGAAGATCACCGACCGGGGGGCAAAGTGAAGCTGGATGGCAAAGGCGAAGTCGTGTTAGTCGCCCTGGATTGCAGCGAGCCACCCAAAGGCCATGCTGTCTGGACGATGCAGATGCTGACCGATCGCTTAATCGAACTGGGCGTGGTGGAGAGCATCACGGATGAAGCGGTACGGTTACGGCTAAAAAAACGCGCTTAAGCCCTGGCAGCAAGCTCAATGGTGTATTCCCAAAGTGGGCTGGGAGTTTGTCGCCCGAATGGAAGACATTCTCGACTTGTATGCCGAAGCCGAAGACCCCCTGTTTCCAGTGGTGTGTTTTGATGAATGTCCGTATCAATTAGTGAGCCATATCCGCCAAGCCATTCCCGCACAACCAGGGCAGCGGCGGCGCTATGACTATCACTATCGACGCGAGGGAACCTGCAATCTATTCGTGTTTTTCTGCCCGCGACAGGGCTGGCGGCATATTAGCGTGACTGACCGCAGAACCAAGCAGGATTTTGCAGAGCAGATGCGCGATTTGGTCGATGTGTATTTCCCCAGAGCCTTCAAGATTTGATTGGTATTGGACAATCTCAATACTCATGTCGCTTCTGCTCTGTATGAAACCTTTGATCCTGCTGAGGCTCGACGCATCTTGCGTCGCATCGAGTTCCACTACACGCCCGTCCATGCCAGTTGGCTCAACATGGTTGAGCTTGAGTTAGCGGTTCTCTCAGGCCAATGTCTCGACCGTCGCCTTGCCAGCAAGACTGTCGTGCGCGACGAGTGCTGGCTCTGGGAAGCGGAGCGCAATTCGACCCATGCCACTGTTCATTGGCAGTTTACTTGTGAAAAGGCCCGCTTGAATTCACGCCTTTACCCACAATAATTCGTTTGGTCGTCTACTAGGTGATCCAAAGGACAATAAAGCATCCTGGCTTTTCTGGATTTTTGCTAATCAGGGTCATGCAGGTAAACGATCTGCCCTCCTGGTGTCTCAGGTCTTGTCTTATGGTGAGCACCAGAGCAGAGGGCTGGTACGGATCAAGTCAAGAAAATATTTCTGGGTTGCGATGATGGCTTGTTCCGGGCGGTTTTGCCGACCTAATCACTAAAGATTCCGATTGTATTTTCGTCGGGCTATCGCAACTACCCTGGATGTATGGCAAGGTGCATCATGCGGGTCTACTTCTCGCCCTTCGTCCGAAAATCGTCACCATTTAGATCCTCGAACTCGGTATCTGGCAGAGCAGTCTCAATGTAAGTTGCATCGTATTCTGAAGCTACCTCCTGTTCCGTAGTAGCTATTTGTATACCCCGTTGTTGCCCCGGAGACATCGCCTGTGCACCGCCGCTTGTTACAATGGAAACCTTCATGGTTGTACGTGTGCCGAACCTTATCACATCACCACTCTTAATAGGAAAGCCTTCACCGCTCACCTTCTGTTCACCGACAAATGTGCCGTAGGTGCTGCCGAGATCACACACAAGAACCGAGTCCCCTTCATGCCGGATCTCAGCCTGATCGCGTGATACAGGCGGGTCGGGTATCACAATATCATTGTTCTTACCACGACCAACACGAGTGACCCTGGTACGAAGTTCAAAGGATTGGCCGGGATGCAGGGAAAGGCTTTCGGCAACCGTAAGGATCGCAAATACATTCTCAACATCTATCATGGCAAGTCGTCCCCCCGGACATGATGATACATGATATACCCATCTGGACAATCCAAGAATAGACCCTGATTTGTATCGCAATTGTTCTATGTCCAAGCCAATTGGACACTTGGAGGGCGTAAAATTGGAGGCTCTTTCGAATCAAAACGATGAGAGAATTAGCAAGTACAGCGGAGACCCCATACAAAATTAGGCAATCCTAACGAGGGGATTCGAACCACTTCTCATCACCATCGTATGTTAGGCCGTAACGATAGGGAGGCGCATTCTAGCTACCGGACACTGAACAAACGAGCGAGAGTTGAACAAGCAAGGTCTCTCAGGTAGGGTTGAATTAGGAAACAAACCTAGCTCTGGGAGAACGAAAATGCTGTCCAACTCTCAACTGTATAGTAGATGGCGAACATGGTTGGTGCAACTGTCGCCAGAGAAATGTACGAGCCGGATCGTGAACATGCAGCATCTGATTATCGGGATTTACAAGGCTGGGAGCGTCCACCTGAGCAAGATCGCGTGCAAGATACCGGTTCGCGCGCAGAAGTTGAGCCTGGTTAGACGCTTGAGACGCTTGTTGAGTAACCCAGCGATTCGAGTACGCGAATGGTACGAGCCAGTTGCCAGGGTGCTGCTGCAAGCAGCGGCCAGCGGGGGGCAGATACATCTGTTGATTGATACGAGCAAAGTGGGCTTTGGCTGGCAGTTGTTAATGGTGGGCATCGCCTATCGCCGCCGCGCCTTGCCGTTGGCCTGGACGTGGGTGCGCAGCCAGCGTGGGCATAGTTCGGCACGGACGCAACTGGCACTGCTGCGCTATCTGCACAGGCTGATGCCGGCAGGGGTAAGCGTATCGCTGGTCGGCGATTGCGAGTTCAAGAGTATGCAAGTGGCGGCGCAATTGGAGGCTTGGCAGTGGGACTATGCCCTGCGCCAACCGTCCCATTTGGATGAGTTCCCCTTGCAACCCGGCGATTTGGTGTGGCAAGGCAACGTGCTGCTGACAGGTTCCCATCGCTATCAGACCCATCTGGTTTGGTACTGGAAACCCGGCGAGGCGGCCCCCTGGTACCTGGCGACCAACCAGCCCGCTCCCCATGGAGCCTTGCAGCTCTACCGTCGTCGCATGTGGCTCGAAGAACTGTTTGGTGATCTCAAGCAACATGGCTTTGACCTTGAGGCCACTCACCTGCGCCATTTTTTGCGCCTCTCGCGTCTCACCTTGGCAGTGTGCCTGCTGTATCTTTGGCTGGTTGCCACAGGCCACCATGTCCTTGCCTCGAACCTTCTTTCTCATGTCGATCGTTCTGACCGCTGTGACCTGAGCATCTTCCGCCTCGGCTGGGATTTCATCGAACGCTGTTTGGCTCTCAATGACCCTATCCCGATTGCCCTTATCCCGAACTTCTGTTCAGTGTCCGGTAGCTAGAGACGCATTTGTACTCAGAACAAAAAACCGCCCGATGAATTGTCGAGCGGATTCGTTAAGTTCTTAACGCTGGATCGTTAACTTCTTAACGATGCCCCCAAGGGGCTTTCTCCACCTGTTCAGCAGGGATCGCTACGACACGTGATTCGCCCTCTGCTGTGAGGGCCAGTGTTGTAAAAGAAAAGAACCTGCCCCATCCCGGCAAGGCATGAAGCGGCCAGGCGGCTGCCAGACGAACCACCACCGCCTCGACTACCTGCCATGAACTGGCTCCCTCCGAGGGATACACGAATACGATCTGCGGCTGCTTCTTCCCGACTTTCGGCAGCGCCCTATCGATGATGCGCGCCCAGACCCTGGCCTGAAACATGTGATCGGCAGCCTGCTGTACGGAATCCGGCATTGTCGTGATCATGTTGCGCAAATGCGGGAGAAGATCGTCCAATGGAATCAGATCAATCTCCGCGCGCCGAATTCCCCGGCGGCCCTCTTCATCTTCCTGATCAGTTACGGAAATCGTGGAAATGGCCGCCAGTGCATCCGACACCGGAAAGCACTTGATGGATCGCATACCGGGGAACTCTCCCCAGCCCTTTCCGCGCG
>JAHEME010000587.1 GCA_024643825.1 Chloroflexota bacterium
GATGCGCTCGACGTGGCTGAAGTCCTCGACGATCTTGTGGGCGATTTCGCCCATGCCGCACTCGTCGATGTTGCGCATGGTGTGGACAGCCACGCCCTTTTCGTGCAGGCGCACGCGCTCCCCGGGGTCGAGTTGCCGGATGACGACCATCGCCAACTGACCGGGCGCGATCTTTGGGCCGGGTCGCCCGATACGTGTGAGGGTTTCCGGGCCATCGCCGAGCAGCACGGCGACGCTCATGCCATGAATGTTGCCCGATGGCGAGGTCTGCGGCGTGTTGATGTCGCCGTGCGCGTCTACCCACAGTACGCCCACCGGGTCGCGGCTGGTGATCGCCGCCACCGTGCCAATGCTGATCGAGTGATCGCCGCCCAGAAACACGATGATCTCGTCCGCATCCATGACGCGCAGCACATGATCATAGACCTGCTGGCAGATGTGCGTCACCTGGGGCAGGTAGTGGGCGTTGCCCTGCTCTTCGTCGAGATCGTCGCTGGCGTGTTCGATCTGCTCCACCTGCGGCACAAAGATATTGCCGTCATCGTGGACGGTGTAGCCAAGCCGCGCGAGGCGTTCCTTCAACCCGGCATAGCGGATTGCGCTGGGGCCCATATCGACGCCGCGCCGCTGCTGCCCGAGGTCCATCGGCACACCAAAAATTCGTATCGTTGGATTGGTCATAGAGAGTTGTGGGTTGTGAGTGATTGGGTGATGGGTTGGGTAATCAGTGATGAGTGACGAGCACTGGGCGATGCGCTTCAGCCGCGCCGCTGCGAATGCCGCCGCAGTTCCTCAGCAAAGGTGGCGGTATCGCCAATATCATCCCGATCTGCCCAGGCTCCGATGAAATCAGCCTTCAAAAGGTCTGCGACGGTGATCCCGCGTTCCTCGTATGCCTCGCCACTGATCACGGTGATCTGAACGCGAGTCCCGTCAGGGGGGAGGTCGCTTCCCTCGATAGTGATCGTGCCATTGTGTACGATGCCCTGATATACGACCATGTTGCACCTCATCATCTGCTATCTTCGTGTGTATTGTACCATCCGTGTCTGAATCCGCTATGACGCGAATTGCGATCCTGATTTCCCAAATCCCGCAAAGTGATCCACAATCGAGCCATCGACTCTCACCACCCGACTCAGGATGTGATCGTATGCAATTCAACCACAAACCCAACCGCCTTGTACAGTGGATACGAAAGCTCGGCTCTATCCGGCTGGCGATTCTCTCTGCACTGGGCATTATCCTGCTGCTGGCGATTCTTCCGTGGCTCCTGGGCCTGTACATCAACTACACCGGGGCGGCGGATGTCTCTGGCGATCCGGGGATGGCGCTGGAAGGCGTGATCTCACTGGTGACGCTGGCCCTGATCCTCGGCGGCGGCGTCTTCGCGCTCACCGAGTACCTCGAAGGGGAGGAGGATCGCAAGGAGAGTGAGCGTCAGAAGTCGCTGATCCGCAGCCAGGATGTTGTCGAGCGCATGAATACGGAAGACGAAATCATTGCGCGTCGCTGGGTGATCCGAAATATCCCTGTAGCGGAAGAGAGTGAAAGCCCAGGCGATCACGCGCTGCGCGTGCGTGCCGTCGTCTTCCCAGAGGGCGAACCCAAACCAACGGTAGGGCAGGGCTATATCAAGCATGTGCTTAATACGTTCGATTATCTGGGCATTGTCGAACAGAACTACGGGCAATTTGAAGATCACATCATGCGCTGGATCAGCCCGATGATCACCAAAGTGTGGGAGCGCATTGGCGACTACATCGAAGACGAAGCCACCCGCCGCAACGAGCCGGACTATTATCTGTGGGCGCGCCAGCTTGGGTGGGCGTGCATCGAGTGGCGCAAGGGGCAGAACTACCCGGAGGCGAATTTCGTCGAGGATGCGCTGTAGGGGATCGGCCCTTCCCAAAGGAGGGCACAGAAATACACGCTCGAAAAGCAATTGAACCACGGAGGATCATGGAGAATTGATTTGTTTTCCTCCGTGCTTCTCCGCTTCCCCGTGTTGAACAATCTACCTTCCGGTGCTCCTTGCGGAGTGATACAGCCGATCAATCACGCGCATCGTTTGTACCGCATCCTGGGCTGGGAATCTTGGTGGGCGGCCCTGTAACATCGCATCGGCGAAGTCCTCGACCATCAGCACGTAGTGGTTGGCGGGCGGGATCGGGATCGTGGTGTGATCATCCTCGCGCCACAACTCGATGCGCTTCTGCTCATCCGGCTCGGCGACGAACCACTTCTCGACCACGATGCGCCCGGCGTCGCCGCGAATCTCGCAGCCCGTATTGAACACTGCGTTAAAGCCGCAGTCGAAGTGACCGACCACCCCGGAGGGAAACCCCAGCGTGGCGGCGAGCGTCAGGTCTACGTCGGTTGGCCCCCACATCGCTACCGCTGAGGCGCGATCCGGCTCCTCCCCCGTGATCAGGCGCATCATGGTGAGTGGGTAGAATCCGACATCATATAGCGCGCCGCCGCCCATTGAACGGTCTAATCGAATATCGGTCTCGCTGGCGATGGGGAAGGTGAACGCGCCCCGAATCACCCGCATGGCTCCAATTGCTCCCTCATCGACCAGCGCCTTGACGCGCGCCGTCAGCGGATGGAAGCGATACATGGCCGCCTCGGCGAACACCACTCCTGCCTCGGCGCAGGCATTGACCATCGATTGCGCTTCGATGGCATCGAGGGCGAGGGGCTTTTCGCACAGCACGGCCTTCCCTGCTTGCGCGGCGGTGAGGGTCAGCGGCGCGTGCAGGTGATTGGGCAGCGGGTTGTAGATTGCGTCGATGTTCGGGTCGGCGAGGAGTTCCTCGTAGCTGCCCAGCGCACGGGGGATGTCGTTCTCTGCGGCGAAGGTTTGCGCGCGGCTCAGATTGCGGCTGGCGACCGCCGCCACGACCCCGTTGCTCGATTCGTGAATGGC
>JAHEME010000588.1 GCA_024643825.1 Chloroflexota bacterium
TACTTTACCCTGAATTTCGGCATCAAGCTCGATGTGCCGCCCCCCGCATCCAACCCCGGCAGCGCTGCCCCGGATGAATCCGCGCAGCAGCAGGCGTTCGCTGCCGCCGAAGATGTCGAAGTCCCGACTGTGGCTACCTTCGCGCCCAACGCCGATGGCTCGATTGTGCATACCGTGCAGGATGGGCAGGCCCTCTGGAATATCGCTGCCGCCTATAAAGTGGATGTGCTCGACCTCCTTGCGCAGAACGGCCTCACCGATGGCGATTTCGTCTATCCCGGCGATCAGATCGTCATCCGTTCTGCCAGCACCCCGACTCCCACCTTGCCGCCGCCAACTGCGACTCGCCGCCCAACATTGACTCCCATCGCCGTCGCCCAACGCCCCGATTCGCCAGAGTCAGTTTCCGCATCCACTGGAGTCATCGGCGCAATTTCTGAGTCGCAGGCCGCCATTCAACGGATTTTGTTTGCGACTCTGCTGTTTGGCATCGCGCTGATTCTGCTGGGAACCCTCGGAGTGAGCCGCGCTTCACGCCGCCATCGCCCGGACTGATTCACACCCCATTCTCTGCCAACGATTCCCCCAAATTCCGTGTCACAAAACTCCCCTTTTGCGGCTCGCGTTATAATGTGCGCGTTGTTGTGACGCCTGCATCCATTCTTTCCTCAGGAGCCGCCTCTCATGGATTTCACCCTCTCCGAAGAACACGCTGGGGCCGCCGAAATGGTGCGCCGATTTGCTGCCTCTGAAGTTGCCCCCACCATTCAGGAATGGGATCGAAAACAGGAAATGGATCCCGCCATTTTGCCGCGCATGGCTGAACTCGGAATCCTCGGAATCAACATCCCCGTCAAGTACGGTGGGCAGGGATTTGATTACATTACGCTGGGCCTCGTCTGCGAAGAATTAGAGCGTGTAGATACTACACTGCGCGTGGTCATGAGTGTTCATATGGGCCTGTGCAGTATGGCTTTGCTGCAATGGGGCACAGAAGATCAGAAGCAGCGATTTCTCGTTCCCCAGGCTAGGGGCGAAAAATACGCAGGCTACGGTCTCACCGAACCCGGCCACGGCTCAGATGCGGCGCATTTACGCACAGCCGCCCGCAAAGATGGCTCGGATTACGTCCTCAATGGCGAGAAAATGTGGATCAGCTTGGCCTCGAAAGCCCATCACTTTCTGGTCATTGCACGCACAAATCCAGACGAACCCGGCGCGCGCGGTCTCAGCGCCTTCATGATCACTAGCGACATGCCTGGAGTCACCACCGGAGATATTCACGGCAAGTTGGGTGTTCGCGCGGGGTCAACTGGATTCATTGCGATGCAGGATGTGCGCGTCCCGGCAGAGAACCGAATCGGCGAAGAAGGCGAGGGATTCAAGATCGCAATGACGGCCCTCGATAATGGACGCTATACGGTCGCAGCAGGAGCTACCGGGCTGATTCGTGCCTGTCTGGAAGAGTCTTCGAAGTACGCAAAGGAACGCCACACGTTTGGCGAGCCGATTGCCAATCACCAGTTGATCAAGCAGAAGATCGCTCGCATGTCCCTCGCGTACGAGACGGCTCGCTTACTCTATCTGCGTGCTGGCTGGATGAAGAATCAGGGCCAGCGCAACACGCGCGAGGTCAGTCAGGCCAAGTGGTTTGCCACCGATCACAGCGTAGAGGCTGCATTGGAAGCGATTCAGATTCATGGAGCGTATGGCTTCTCGGACGAGTATCCCGTGGAACGCTATTTGCGTAACAGCAAAGGCGGCGTAATCTACGAAGGAACCAGCGAGATTCACCAGATCATGCAAGCTGATTATGCACTCGGTTATCGTGAGGATGCCTCGCTGCGCTGTGAACTCCCGGCCTACAGCGTCGAGGAATGGCAATAGTCAAAGGGTCTTCTCCTGACCTGGTGAAATGCTCTTGACGGATGGTTCAAAACGTTGCATACTAAAGAGGAAATTTGGAATGGCTAAAATTATTTCAAGGTAATTAAAAAAATGGAAGATGTTGAACATAAATCAGGCGACGCTGGGACGCTCCGGGCCGCCGCCGAGGTGCTCTCCGGTGACTCGAAGAAGGGATTCTTCGCGCGGTTGCTTCCCTTCATGGGGCCAGCCTTCATCGCCAGCGTCGCCTACGTTGATCCGGGAAACTTCGCCACCAACATTCAGGGGGGCGCGCAGTTTGGCTACATGTTGTTATGGGTGATCATAGCCAGCAATCTGATGGCGATGCTCATCCAGACCCTTTCCGCCAAATTGGGCATTGCAACCGGAATGAACCTTGCTGAGCACTGCCGCACGCACTATTCGCGCCCTGTGGTGATTGTCATGTGGGTACTGATGGAACTGGTGGCGATGGCGACCGACCTCGCCGAATTCCTAGGCGCTGCGTTGGGTTTCAACTTGCTCTTAGGAATCCCGTTGTGGATCGCAGGGATTTTGACCGCTATCGTGACATTCCTCATCCTGGGGCTAGAACGATACGGATTCCGCCCATTGGAAGCTGTGATCACAGCCCTGGTGGGTACGGTCGCCGGGAGCTATCTAATTGAAACCATCCTTGATAAACCCGACTGGGGGTTAGTAGCCTATCATGCGGTGGTTCCCCAGTTCAACGGCGTGGAAAGCATCATCGTCGCCACCGGCATCCTCGGAGCGACGGTCATGCCCCACGCGATTTTTCTACACTCGGCGCTGATGCAAGATCGCATTGTCGTGCGCGAACCCAAACAACTTAAGCGGCTGTACCGCTTTGAAATCATCGATGTGATTGTTGCAATGGGCCTTGCCAGCCTGGTCAATGCTGCGATGTTGATCATGGCTTCGTCCACATTTTTCCATCAGGGCCTGACGCATATCGCTACCATTGAAGAAGCCTACCGTACGCTGGAACCGCTGCTAGGCCGTGCCGCGAGTTGGGTGTTTGCA
>JAHEME010000589.1 GCA_024643825.1 Chloroflexota bacterium
CCGATCTCGTCAATCAGTTTGTGGCACAGGCGCGTGAGAAGCTGGCAGGACATATGCCTGCCAATATGATCACGCTGCGCGGCTTCGCTGGCGACCCCGATCTGCCCAAGTTTCAGGATGTCTATAGGCTGAACCCGGCCTGTGTCGCCGTGTACCCGATGTATAAGGGTGTGAGCCGCCTTGTCGGGATGGAGATCATTGAGAGCAGCGCCGAAGATACCCCGCAGGATGAGTTTGATCGTGTGGGAGGTATCTGGGATCGATATGATTTTGTGTTCTGCCACATCAAGGCGACCGACAGCCGAGGGGAAGATGGGGATTTCGAGGCCAAGAAAGCAGTGATTGAAGCGGTTGACCGAGCCTTGCCGACACTGCTCAATCTGAACCCTGATGTCGTAGTCGTCACTGGTGATCACTCGACCCCCGCACGGCTGAAGTCCCATTCGTTTCATCCCGTGCCAACCTTGATCTGGTCTCCCCGCAGGCACATGCCGGATGCCACTACCCGGTTCGGAGAACGGGCTTGCATGGCGGGTGCGCTGGGGCAGTTCCCGGCCACCGACCTGATGCCGCTGGCGCTGGGGCACGCCGGACGGTTGAATCGCTACGGAGCATAGTCTTTGCCGATCCTGCGGTGACTCCGTATGATCGGCAGGCGCTCTCACAGCCAACAGGAGGAGACAGGCTTTATGCTTCGCGGATCAATCGTTCCTATCGTAACACCGTTCAAGAACGGGGTGGTGGATGTGGATGGGCTAACACGGCTCATCGACTGGCAGATTGAGAGTGGATCACACGGAATCTCCGTCACCGGGACGACGGGCGAACCGAGTTCGCTGACCACCGAAGAACGCAAGCACGTCATCACTGTGGCAAAAGAGGCTGTTGGGGGGCGCGTCCCCTTTGTGCCGGGTACAGGCTCCACTAACCATGCCGAAACCCTGGAACTCACGCGATACGCGGAAGACATCGGCGCGGATGCGGTGCTGATCATTGCGCCTTATTACAGTCGTCCCAGCCAGGAAGGGTTGTTCCGGCACTTCGATGCGGTCGCCAAGAGCACGGGCCTCCCGGTGATTCTGTATAACATCCCCGGACGCACGGCGGTGAACATTGAGGTTGACACGGTAGCGAGGCTGCGAGACGCAAACGAGAATATCATCGGGGTCAAAGAATCCAACAAGGATTTTGAACACATCAACCGATTGCTGGGGCGCATGGGTCGTGACTTCCTGGTGTATTCCGGGATCGAGCTTCTTTGCTTTCCGATCCTGGCGATTGGCGGGGCGGGATATGTCAGCGCCACAGGCAACCTGATGCCGGGGAAGGTAGCCAGTCTGTACGATCTCGTAACCGCAGGTAAATGGCAGGAAGCGCAGGATTTGCACTACGAACTCATGGCGCTGAATGACGCGATTTTCATTGAGATCAACCCGGTTCCCGTCAAGACGGCGCTAGGATTGATGGGCAAGATCAGCCCGGAGGTGCGGCTGCCGCTCGCTCCACTCTCCCCGGCGAACCTCGAAAAGTTGCGCATGATTCTCCGGCAGTACGAGCTGATTTAGTCGCTAAAGGGAGCAGCATGAAACTCGTTCGTGTGGTGGTCAATGGACGGATCGTGGATGGACGTTATGAGGAGGGTCAGATTGTTGGTACGGATTCGACTCGCTACGATCCCGATGAGGTAGTCTGGCTGCCACCCGTCGCCCACTCCAGCAAGGCGATTGGGTTGGCCTTGAATTACTCGGATCGGGCCGTTGAGTTCAATCTTGACAACCCGGAAGCCCCTGTTTTGTTCAACAAGAACCCCAACACATTTGTCGGGCATAAGGGGAAGGTCATCTACCCAACTGGCGCGGAATATGTGCACTATGAAAACGAACTTGTCGTGGTGATTGGGCAGCGATGCCGCCGCGTCAAAGCGGAGCGTGCCGCCGAGGTGATCCTCGGATACACCATTGGGAATGATGTCACGGTGCGAGATTTTGTGACCAACTACTACCGCCCTCCGATCAAAGCCAAGGGGTTTGATACCTTCGGCCCGCTGGGGCCGTGGCTGGTCACTGCCGACGAACTACCCGATGTCTCCAACCTCGAACTGCGGACAACAGTCAATGGCGAGATCAGGCAGCAGGGGAACACCCGTGACCTGACCCACAGCGTCCCTGAACTAATCGAGTACATCACAGCCTTCATGACGTTGGAACCGGGCGACATGATCTGGACGGGCAGCCCGCAGGGAATCTCGCACATCTTCCCTGGGGATGTAATGGTCTGTGAGATCGACGGGATCGGTGCGCTGGAAAACGAAGTGATCGCGGAGGAGCAGACGCAATGACAGACTATGAGTATCATGCGAGGCATTTCATCGACGGCGAGTACGTCGATGGGATCGCCGGACGCACGTTTGAAACGTTGAACCCGGCGACCAACCAGCCTATCGGCATCGTGGCGGAAGGTCTATCCGAAGACATCGACCGGGCGGTGAAGGCAGCGCGAACAGCCTTCGATGAAGGCCCGTGGTCCCGCATGAAGGCAGAGGAGCGCAGCAAGATTCTCCGGCGTGTAGCGGACTTGATCGTCCAGTATCAGGATGAGATCGTGATCCGTGAGGTGGCGGATACGGGAGTCCCGATCAGCCAGATCAGCAAAGGAGCGATCCCACGCGCGGCCTACAATTTCAACTACTTTGCAGAGATGACTCACCGCATGACCGGGGAGAGCTACCCGGTCAAAGGGGAGTTTCTAAACTACTCGATTCGCCGCCCGGTAGGGGTGGCGGGGTTAATCACTCCGTGGAACGTGCCCTTCATGCTGGAAACATGGAAGATCGCGCCGTGCCTTGCCTTTGGCAATACGTGTGTGCTCAAGCCAGCCGAATGGTCGCCGTTGAGTGCGGATATTCTGGGGCGCATCATGCAGGA
>JAHEME010000054.1 GCA_024643825.1 Chloroflexota bacterium
AGGAACCGCAGACTCACGCTGGGCCATGTTCTCATCGAGCACCGATTGCAGGTCATCAATATCGAACAGATGCACACCGGGCAGGCTTCCAACCGCCTCTTCGATGTCGCGTGGCACGGCTATATCTACCAGCACCAGCGGTCTCTGACCGCGCCCCGTCAGGATCGGGGATACTTCGTCGACATGAAGCACCGTATGCGGCGCTCCCGTCGCGCTGATCACCACATCCGCTTCCTGTAGAGCTACGGTCAGGTCATGCCAAGCCAGCGCCTGCCCCCCAAAGCGATCCGCAAGGGACTGAGCATGAGAGTAAGTGCGATTGATGAATGAGATATGCTCCGCCCCGCGCATCTGTAGCGCCTGCGTGACTACCTCGGCCATCTCGCCAGTACCAATGGTAAGCACACGGGCCTGAGTCAGATCGCCAATCCGTTCCTGAACCAGCAGGGCAGCCGCATGGCTGACCGATGTTGTATGGCGGCTGATGCTCGTTTCCGTGCGCGCGCGCTTGCCGCCATGAACAGCCTGCGTGAAGAGCTGGGCAAGAATCGGCCCTACTGTACTGGCAGTTCTGGCGCTCGCATACGCCTGCGATACCTGCCCCAGAATTTGCGGTTCGCCCAGGATCATTGAGTCAAGCCCGGCAGCGACTCGCATCAGATGGAGCACAGCGTCCCCATCATGCTTGAAATACAGATGTGGCTTGAGTGTCCCCGGAGAGATACCTTGCAATCGGCTCAGGAAGCCCTCAATGGCGGCGCGCCCCCCTGCAATCTCATCAGCGACAGCGTAAATTTCCAGCCGATTGCAGGTTGAGATGATGACGCCCTCTTGAAGCATCGGCGGCAGGTGATGCAAACCCAGAGCCGGGTCGCCATTGAAAATGTTCGGGTGTACGGGTAGTTCTTCGAGTGCGAACGTCAGTCCGCAGCCTGCAAGTGATAACCGCTCCCGCAGTTCGACGGGTGCAGTCTGATGGTTTAGGCCAACAAGAAGGATGGACATGATGGGCCCTATACGGTGGCGGATCAGGCAGTGGCCTGAACATGGGCTTGGACAAGAGTAGAAAGCACTGCGATCAGTGGATCGCTATCGTTCAACATAGGAGTACGTTCCACGCGCACCCCGTTTTCCTCCGCAATCCTCTGGACGCCAATGTCAAGGTCGTACAGCACCTCCACGTGATCGGCGATGAAGCCAACTGGCGCGATCAACAAATTGCGTTCTCCCTGCGCGGCGAGGGCAGGCACAAACTCCTCAATAGAGGGGCCGAGCCACGGTGTGCCGGTCTGCGCTGCGCTCTGATAACAGAAGGCCCGACGATCTTCTGGCAGAGCCAACCGCTCTGCTAGAAGATGGGCTGTTTCCCGTAGCTGTGCGTCATATGGATCGCCGCGTTCCAGGATTGAGGCAGGCAGGCTGTGCGCGGTGAAAACAACTTTCACCTGCTCCCGCTCCCCATCCGGGAAGCGCGCCAGTGCATCTCGCACATTTGCGACAATCCCGTCAAGATAGTCAACTTCCGTCCCCCAGCTTTCGACAAAACTGGTGGTCATGCTATTGCCCACCGCTTGAATTGCTTCGTTCAACTTCTGGCGGTAGGCCTCGATGCTCAAGGTGCTGTAATGCGGGGCCATGCAAATGGCGATGACGTGCTGAATGCCATCAGCAACCATCTGTGTAACCACATCCTTGATGTACGGATGCCAGTGGCGCATCCCGATATAGACGGGAAGTCCAACCTTTTGGCTGAGATGATCAGCGGCACTCTGCGTGATCGATAGCAGCGGCGAACGTCCGCCAATCTGCCGATAACGCTCAGTGATTTCGTCAATCAAATGCTGAGGGGTCTCCCGACCACCGCGAATATCGAGCAGATAGGCGGGAATATCGTCGAGGGACTCTGGCCCGCCATAGGCCAACAGCAGCACAGCGCTTGCAGAATTTTGCTTGTTCATAGATTCGCTCTCTCATAGGCTGCTGCTTTTTCACGCAGGTAAATCGCGCCATCGCGTACTTCGGCTTCATAGGCTGGTACGGGCGCAGTCGCAACCCCGTCTACAACCTGCCCTGTTGCAAGGTCAAACTTCCCATAGTGCCACGGACAGGTCACAGTGCATTCTGTGCCTTCCTGTTCAACCCGCCCTTCCCCAAGCGGGCCGCGCCCGTGAGAGCAGCGATTGCCAAGCGCGTAGACTGTGCCATCGACATGGAATAGAGCTACCTGCTTCCCTTCAAAGTACACGATGGCGCTGCTTCCCTGAGGCAGGTCTTGCTCAAGAATGACTTCCAACCAACCATCGGCATTCCGAGGTTCAAGCGCAACGTCGGAGGCAATCGGCGCTCCTCCCAGGCTGTCAAGCACTTCTGGGATGGGGAGATTGCGGCAGCAGAACATGGGCGTATCACGCAGGGTATACATGCTGGCTTCGGTCAGGCGCAGATCCATCACAAGGTCAACAAACTCATCAGGATTGTCCCCCTCGAAGGCGACTACGAATTCCTGATCGTCGATGCCATAGGAATAGGTTGTATTGAGTCTGATCTGGGGGTACTTGCGCCCGATGCGGATGTGTTCATCGATCATGCGCTGGCGGTCCTCATGGCTGAGGGCGTACCAAGCGCGCGTCTTCACGAATGGATAGACAAACAGATACTTGTGCTCACCGGGCTGGATGACGATGCGCTCGTCCGGGGTCTCGCTTCCGGTGGCCTCGCCGATGTCATAGATCGAACGCCGGGTGTTAGCGAGGAATGAGTGGGATAGGGAGAGATATGGTCCCATCGCTGTATTCAGGATCGCCGTCATCAGATCCTGAAACGGTTCCGGTGTCGATGCCACCTGCCACAGCATAAAGTCTACATCTCCGCGCAGCCCAACCAGGCTGTAACTGCGAAGTAACATGCGCCGATTGAAAGATCGGATGGCGCTCAGGAATTCCAGCTTGGCCTCGCGCTGCCGATCCGCAGAAATGCGACGGAAATTCGGGTCTAACTTGAAAAAGTTGAACTTGACGAACTGACGCCCTTTGTTGCCGTTAAGCGTAGTGGCTTGCTGACTCACAGGCTGTCTTATCCTTTGGTATCTGGTGGGATCAAAGTGCTTCTTCCGGGGTTTGGAGGTAAGCCTCTAACTGCCCGATGTAGGGAAAGCTGCCGGGTTCGTATGTGCAGAACGGCTCCTCACCCAGTGAACTGCCAGTGACCGCATAGGCCCTGGAGCGCGAGCCGCCGCAGACATAGCGGAATTCGCATTGACCGCACTTACCCTCATACTTATCCGGGCTGCGCAGGTCCTGAAACAGCGGCGATTCCTGGTAAATCTCTACCAGAGATCGCTCTTTTACATTTCCCGCTGGCACAGGCATGAAACCACTGGGGAAGACATCGCCATGCCGTGAGATGAACACAAAGCCGTTCCCGGCATTGATGTGCATTGGCGATCTACGCATCCGATCTTCTTCCACGTAGCGCTCGTTGCTGAAGTCCGCAACCTGTTCGAAGTGGTTCTTGAGCCGCTGGTAGGTTTCACCCAGGCCCATTACCGGAACTGGATCAACGCCCAGTTTGTCAAGCAGAGCACGCTGCAAAACGATTCGCTTGTAGTGATGCCCTTCGGTTGTCTTGGCACTGAGCAGCTTACCAGCGTCATATAACCAGTTCATCACATCCTCGAATTCCTCCGGCGTGACCTCGTCTTCCATCTTTCCACGCCCGGTCGGGACGAGGAAGAAGACGCTCCAGGTCATCACTCCCATGTCCTGAACCAGCCGGAAGATGTTGGGCAGATCGGTAAGGTTGTAGCGGGTGACAGTTGTGTTCAGTTGGATTTTTAGCCCTGCTTCATGCGCGGCGCGCCAACCATCGACCGTCATGCGAAATGAACCGTCAACGCGGCGGAAGTTGTCATGCAGTTCCGGGGTTGATCCATCAATGCTCAGAGAAATTGCCTTGGCCCCCGACTCTTTCAGCCTGTGCAGGTTGTCGTGATTGAGCAGTGGCGTGCCTGAAGGCGATGTCGCCATCGGCAATCCGATCTCGGTTCCATAGGCCACGAGGTCAAAGATATCTTCCCTTTTGAATGGATCCCCGCCCGTCAGGATGACAATTGGGCGCGGCTTGCCAAACTGCTCAATCTGATCGAGCAGACGTTTGCCTTCTTCTGTTGTCAAAGTTCCAGGCACCACATCGGCAATTGCCTCGGCGCGACAGTGGCGGCAAGCGAGATCACAGGCGTTAGTAGTCTCCCAGATGACCATGAAAGGGCGATCGTTGACATCGTAAACGGGCATGCGAATGGGGGTTTTGTCGCGATGAGAGTGCATGAAGTCAATCTCCAGAGCTTCTGAATTATGATCCTGAATCTGCCAAAAATCAAGGTAAAATCTATAGAAAACTAATATTTGTTATCAAAACGAGAGGTTGACTTACATTCTAGGAGATATTTAAACTCTGTCCAAGTGAAGATGGTCATCTCCATAACAGGACAAAAAGCAGGAGGACAAGCAAGTCCTGTCAATGTGCAGAACTGGTGGAGGGACAATTGCGTTCAACCGTAGTCTGCCAACGATATCGTTCCCATGAGCCATATTGGACGATGACATTTGCCTGCTGGGTGATGAGGTTCATCACTGCGCGGATGCGGAGAGAAGGGTTAGACTCCAATTGAGAATGATTTTCATTAGCAGGATGCGGGAAACCCCGTTGCTTCTCCTGCTGCGGAGACGGGCAGCTAGAGAGTGGAGGATAACGATGAACTTCCTTGATGCGGCGACGGAAGCAATCCGGGATGCAGGTGGGCGGTTCACCAACCAGAGGCGGATCGTGGTGGAATTGATGGCAGGCTCCGAAGATCACTTTGACGCGGAGGAACTGTACCATCGTGCCCACGCGCAGGATGAGAGCATCAGCCTGGCGACGGTCTACCGGACGCTGCACGCGCTGGAAGATGCCGGGTTGATCGACCAGCACTACCTGACGCGGGATCATGATCGCAAGGTGTATGAGCCAGCGGGGGAAGCGGAACACTACCACTTCACCTGCCGCCAATGTCACAGGGTGATCGAGTTTCAGGCGGACGAGATCGATCTACTGCGGCAGGGACTCGAATCTGCATATGGGGTTCGAGTAGATCGGGTGTGTATGTGCCTTGACGGGCTGTGTGCGGAGTGCAGATCCAGCGGGGAGATAGGCTGAATGACGTGTCATATAAGTGAAGTAGATCAAGAAATTCCACGCGGCGACGCGGTGATTCTGGTCGGAAACCCTAACGTAGGAAAATCAGTGATCTTCTCGCATCTAACCGGGCGATACGTGGAGGTTTCCAACTTCCCTGGCACCACGGTGGAGGTTACGCGGGGACGGATGAGCGTCGATGGCAACACGTGGCCGGTGATCGACACCCCGGGGGCGAACAGCCTGATCCCACGTTCGGAAGACGAACGAGTCACACGGGACATCCTGCTACGGGAATGTCCGCGCGCCGTGGTGCAGGTGGCCGATGCCAAGAATCTGCGACGGGCGCTGCTGCTGACAACGCAGATCGTAGAGATGGGTCTTCCGCTGGTTCTGGTGCTGAACATGCGGGACGAGGCACAGATCCGCGGGATTGCTATCGATGCGGCGGCGCTCGCGCGGCGGCTGGGGATCGAGGTCATCCAGACAACGGCGGTGCGTGGGGAAGGCCTTGATGTTCTTCCAGAGGCCATCGAACGGGCGCGGATTTCACACTGGCAGGCTTCGTACGATGGGATCATCGGGGAAGCGGCGGAGGAAATCAAGGCTCTACTGCTGCCGAATGTGCCCTATGCCAGGGCATTGGCGCTGATGACGCTGGCTTCCGATGATCTACCGCCGGGAATTCCATCGGGGAGCGAAGAACAAATCGCGGCCATCCGCGTTAGAACTGCGGCGCGATATTCGATCCCGCTGGTGTACGCGCTGAATCAGCAGCGGCTGCACTGCGCCGATTGCCTGATCGAAGGGGCGGTGCATCAGAGCCAATCGATGGGGAGGCCGCTGGCGGACTGGATCGGGCGGATGGCGACACACCCAATCTGGGGATGGCCGCTGCTGGGGATCGTGCTGCTGGCATTGTATGAGTTTGTCGGGGTGCTGGGGGCGGGCGTGCTGGTCAACGCCATCGAGAGCACGGTGTTCGGGCAGTGGATCAACCCGTGGATCACGCACTGGATCGACGTGCTGCTGCCGATTCCGCTGGTGCGCGATCTGCTGGTGGGCGAGTATGGACTGGTGACGATGGCGCTTACCTACGGGCTGGCGATTGTGCTACCGATTGTGACCACGTTCTTCATCGCGTTTAGCCTGCTGGAGGACAGCGGGTATCTGCCCCGGCTGGCGGTGATGGTGAATCGTCCGTTCCAGGCGATGGGGCTGAACGGAAAAGCGGTGCTGCCAATGGTGCTGGGTCTGGGGTGCGACACAATGGCGACGATGACGACGCGCATCTTGGAGACGCGCAAAGAGCGTCTGCTGGTGACCCTGCTGCTGGCGCTGGGCGTGCCGTGTTCGGCGCAACTGGGTGTGATTCTGGGGATGGTGAGTTTCATCAGCCCGACGGCGCTGGCGGTGTGGGCGGGGCTGGTGGCAGGAGTGATGCTGGCGGTGGGGTGGGTGGCCTCGAAGATTCTGCCGGGCGAGACCTCAGATTTCATTGTGGAGATGCCGCCGATCCGCGCGCCCCGGCTGGATAACATTGTGTTCAAGACCCTGGCGCGGCTGGAATGGTATCTCAAGGAAGTTCTGCCGCTGTTTCTGCTGGGGACGGCGATCCTGTTTGTGTTGGACGTGACCGGCGCGCTGATGCTGATCGAACGGGTGGCGGCTCCCCTGATCGAGGAGCTGCTGGGACTTCCTCGTGAGGCGACGGCAGCGTTCCTGATCGGGTTCTTGCGGCGGGACTATGGGGCGGCGGGGCTGTTTGCGCTGGCGCGTCAGGGCATGATGACGACGACGCAGATGACGGTCAGCCTAGTGGTGATCACCCTGTTTATTCCGTGCATTGCCAACTTCCTGATGATCGTGAAGGAGTATGGATGGAAGACTGCCGCATGGGTGACAGGATTCGTCGTGCCGCTGGCGTTCGGAGTTGGGGGCGCGCTCAATGCGGCGATCCGGGCACTGGGGCTGGCGTTCTGAGGGATCAATGATGAGTGAGATGCGGACGTGCCCATTGTGCGGAACCCGGTTCGACGCGACGGGGATAGCGTGTCACACGTCTTGCCCGATGAGCAGCGGATGCCACATCATCTGCTGCCCGAACTGCGGCTATCAAGTACCGGATGAGGATCAGATGCCAATCACCAGGACTCTGCGCAAGCTATGGGAATCGCGTACTGGGCGACGCTCACAGGAGCAGAAACCATTATGATCAGCCAACCGCTGACGCAGCTTCTGATAGGGCAGCAGGGGCAGATCACAGAAATTACGTCGAAGGGGGAGAAACGGCTCGCTAGCTTGAGCGGGTTTGGGCTGGTTCCGGGCAGCGTGGTGACGCTGCTTCAGCGGCGACTAGCGTATCTGATTCGGGTGGGGGAGACGGAGATCGCGTTGGAGGGAAACATCGCGGCAGAGATTCTGGTCACCGTGATGGAGCCACAGGGGGACATTCCCGTATGATGATCAAGAAGGCCGATGCTAAGCGCACGACCAACGCATGCGAAGGCTGGCCAGCCGAGCTTTAACTGCTTGGTAGCGTTTTCAACAGTGCCGGAGCAGATGAGCTAGTGCAACTTCAGCAGAGTAATCTGGAATGAACGCGAAAGGCTCTGCCTGTAACTATGCTCATTTTCACCCGATATTCCAGCACTCTGTGTTGAGACTGCACTAGTACGGATAAAGTGTGATGGAAGGGGGGACTCCAGACATTCCGCGAATGTGCTGTTCGTTGAAAAGAGTCAGGGTCAATCATCGATATTATTGAAGTTAGCCCTCAAACTATTTGTCTCACCAATTTCCTTGTGAGTGCCACCTTTTAGCCATACCCCACAGGTCTTGACACAGACTTTCACGATGCTTTATGCTGAAGGCAGGAAGCACTTCCCTGTTGCCCGGTGAATCGTGGCATGCTCCTAACAGCCAGGCTAGAGCACCCAAGGATTTCCTCGATCAGTCTCCCCCCTTTCTTAGGCTAGAGTGACCATCCCGGTGCTCTAGAAAATATTTCCTCCCAACTTGTTGCAGTATATGCAACAAGCATCTGCTAATTTGACAAGTAGTGGTCAGGTGAAAATACCTGCCGGAAAGGTAGGTCGTGGCATGAGCCGGAGTATGAGTCGGGCCGTCCGGCTGCAGCACATTGAGGAACTGCTGATCGGGACATCCCAGGGCTATACCGTACAAGAACTCGCCTCAAAGCTTGGCGTTCATCGCACAACGATCTGGCGTGACCTGATGGAGATCAGCTGTGAAGCGCCGGTGCAGCAAGTTGAAAATCGATACCTGATTGATCGGAGTAATTATCTCTCCAGTGTCAAGCTAAACCAGAGCGAGTCGCTCATGCTGTACCTTGCTCTGCGCCGAATGGTTCGCCGACCCTCCAGTATGCCCCCTCTGATGACCAATGTGATGGAGAAACTGAAACTGGCACTTAGAAATCCATCAGCAGGACAGCTTGCAGAGACCATCAAAGTGCTGCAATCCGAAAAAACAGCCTCCTCCGAGCAAGCTCACGTGTGGGAGACACTGGTTCAAGCCTGGATCGAGCAGATTACGGTACGGATCACCTACCACGAGGCTGGAAGCGCAGATAACGGCGAGTATGAAGTGCAGCCTTATCTCTTCGAGCCTGCGGTTATGGGCGAAGGCGTCTACCTGATCGGGTACAGCCTCACGCATGATACCATGTGGCCCTTCCATGTCGACAGGATTGAGAGAGCCATGCTCACGACAAGCCGCTTTGTGCGACCTGACGATATGGTTGTTGACACAATACTCCGCCGCATCTGGGGCCTGTGGTTTGGCGATGAATTGACTGAGGTACGCCTTCAGTTTCGTGACCCGACCGTAGCAAGCCAGATTCGAGACACCCTCTGGCTGCCCTCACAGAAGACCAGAGACCTGCCGGACGGTGGGGTCGAATGGTCTGTCGAGGTCTCCAGTGTGCGCGACCTCGTCCCCTGGATATGCGGTTGGGGGCCGTCCTGTGATGTGCTCGAACCGGCAGAGCTGCGCGAGCACATTCTTGAATTGAGAGAAAGTATAGGAGGCATCAGCATGGGTACAGATGCAACACAGCAGCTTTCGTTCAGCCGACAATTCTACAACAGTCTGCTTGAGGAGATCGACGGGGAGCAGATTCGCACATGCCTGCAGTGTGGTACGTGTGCTGGCATCTGCCCCTTTGGCTATTTGATGGATTACTCTCCCCGCAAGATGATCGCAGCACTGCGGGCAGAGACATTCGATGGCGTGATGGAGAGCGACATGGTTTGGATGTGCGTATCATGTTACGCGTGCACCGAATCGTGCCTCGCGCAAATTCCTCTCACTGCCGGTCTGATGACACGAGCCAAGGAGGAACTGATGCTGGCAGGCAGCGTGCCTGCTGAACTTCAGGATGCGCTTGAGAAGTCGCAGAGGTATGGGAACCCGCTGGGCAAGTCACCACGCCAGCGTGGAGACTGGGCGAAAGACGTCCATCCACCAGTGCCGATTATGAGCGAGATTCAACGTCCTGTGGATGTACTCTGGTTCGTCGGTGACTACGGTTCGTATCATCCACGCGTCCAGCAGGTAAGCCGGGCCATCGCCCGACTATTCCACGCGCTGGGCGTAGACTTCGCCATCCTGGGGCCTGAAGAAACCAGCGACGGAGACTCCCAGCGTTTGGCTGGTGAGCGCGGTCTATTCGAAATGCTGGCGACCAAGAATGCGAGAGTCTTTGAGAAGTATCAGTTCAACGAGATCATTACGGGCGATCCTCATGCGTTCAATGCGCTCAAGAATGAATATCCGAAGCTCGGCATTCACTACCCGGTGCGGCACTATACCCAGTTCCTTGCCGAGCATCTTGACGACCTCAGCGGGCTGCTCACCAATGAGCTTGATGCAGCGATCGCCTATCACGACCCCTGCTACCTCGGTCGGGTCAACGAGGTATATGAAGAACCCCGTGATCTGCTCAGAGCAATCCCTGGCGTGGAACTTGTCGAGATGGCCCACAGCCGCGAGGCAAGCCTGTGCTGCGGAGGCGGCGGGGGCGGAATGTGGCTGGACGGTTTTCAGTGGGAGCAGAGTCATGTACGTCTTTCCGAATGGCGTGTAATGGAAGCCATTGCTGCCCATGAGGAAGAGACATTCGCAAGCGTCATACCGACAGAGAAAGATCGTGAACGGAAGCGGAAGCGAGAGGCTGTTTGTCACACGAATGGCGGTGAACGACCCCGCATTCTGGCAGTAGCCTGCCCCTATGAAACACCGCGCTTTGAAGATGCCATCAAGACGGTGGATGGGGCTGAAACGCTGATCGTGCGGGATATTGCAGAACTGCTGGCCTATGCCATAGTCGCCCGTTAGGAGGAAATCCAATGAACATCATTGTTCCGGTCAAACTGGTGCTTGATCTGGTAGAAGAGTTGGAGATCGCACCGAATGGCGCTGCTCTTGATCTGACCTTTGCACGCATGATTCTCAATGAGCCGGATGAACATGCGATTGAGCAGGCGATCCTGATCAAGGAGCGCGACCAGGCGCAGGTCATCGTTCTTGCTCCCGATGTGGAAGGGGCCGATGATGCGCTCTACACAGCAGCCAGCAAAGGGGCGGACAGGTTCATCCGGCTCAATGGGAACTTTGAAGAGAACGTGAACAACCATGCCCTAGCGCGTGCTTTCCGCACTGTAAT
>JAHEME010000055.1 GCA_024643825.1 Chloroflexota bacterium
CTTCCACCAAGCCCATCGCGGCGGCGGCCTCTTCGTCGTAGATATCATCCACAACATCCACCTCAATGAAGTGGTTGCCCGCACCGAGTGTCCCCACCTGCGAGACTCCACGCTCTTTCGCGCGGCTGCTGACCGCCCCTGGATCGGCGGCCTTCAGCCGTCCGCCTTCCTCAGTGCGAACAACGTCCTGTTTCTCGGCGTAACCTGCCGACAAAGCCCATTCCGCGCCGCGGCGCAGCAGATCGTCAAAGTCCTTGTCTCGCAAATCCAGCCCGCCACCACGACCCACTCCGCTGGGGCAATTGCGATACAGTGCGGTGGCGATCTGTGGCATATACGGTTTCAGATCATCGTAGTCGGTGCTGCTGGCGAGCACCCGCACGCCGCAGTTGATGTCGAACCCCACGCCGCCGGGCGAGATTACGCCATCGCGCGTGCTAGAGGCGACCACGCCGCCAATCGGAAAGCCGTAGCCCTGATGAATATCGGGCATTGCCAGCGCATATCCAACCAACCCCGGCAGGGTGGCGGTATTGATCAACTGCTCTATCGAAGAATCCCCCAGCGCCGCGTGGAGCAGTTTCTCGCTGGCATACAGCCGCGCCGGGACGCGCATATCGTCGCGGTAGCTAGCGGGAATCTCCCACAGGTATTCTGAAATCTGCGTCAAATCCTTCTTGTTCATTTCGATGCTCACTTCCGCTAAACATCAAACACAATCACCGTCTCGTATCCCGCATCCGTTTTCTGAATCGCCAGCATGTGATACGTCACTGCCTTGATTTCCTTGCGGAACGGCTCCGTCACCGGGCCACCGCGCACTTCCGCTTCAAGCATGAGACCTTCAACGCGCACCACCCGGATGACATCCAGCGTATTCCCCTCGTCGATGAGATACAGCAGTTCGGTCAGCCAATCGACCAACAGAGTCTCCAGGTCGGGGGCTTGCAACGTGATCGTTTGCTGAATGGTGATCGCGCTGGCGGGGGCATCTCCCAGCAGGCTCACCATGCCGCGCGCAGCGTTTTCAAACAGCGCAGTCAGATCATCCCCCCGCACGCGCAGCGCCCAATCTGCCGTATGATTGATCTCCTCCCAGGGAGGTGCGCTCACTTATCCTCATCCATCAGAATTTCCTCATACAGTTCGATGCGATTGCCGTCCAGATCGTGAATCCAGGCGTGTTTACCGTATTCCCACACCAGAATCTTCTCCTCGATCGCCACCTTCTTCGCTCGCATCTGATCGAGATAGACATCCAGATCATCGACACGAAAGTTGATCGTCAGGCCAACACCCTTTTTTGTGCCTCTTTCTTTGCTCTGGTTGATGGCGAACACCGGGTTTGCTCGCTTGACGGAGGTTTCCAGATCGCGCGTCCAGAACACGCGATAGAAGCCGCCCTCCTCCGGATTGCCTTCTAGCTCAATGCCCAGCACATCTCCATACCACTTTGCCAGCCGTGCCGCGTCATCGCTCTCGATGAACACGCCACCGATCCCCTCTACCTCTGCCATGTGGTTTTCTTCCCTTCAAAACTCCTCTAGCGAGGAGTTAATTCTAGAGTTTGTTTCGCGCGATGCCAACTGTCCATTCGAGGACGAGGCCCGACGAACTCACTGGCTTCAACATGGCTATATGCTCCGCTTTACCCTGATCGGCTCTGCTCTACGATCCTGTGGTATCATGGGAATGCTTCGTCTGAACCATCCTATATCTGACACACTTTGGGCAACCTCGCCCCGCATTCCGAGAGGTCCACTGTGCAAGAATTGAAAGCCCGCATCCTCGCCGAGGGAAAGAACCTTGGGCGGGGTATCCTCAAGATCGACAGCTTGCTCAACCACCAGATTGATCCCGTCCTCATGGTCGCGATGGGACGCGAGATCGCCCGCCTTTTCGATGGGAAACATATCGACCGCATCCTCACAGCAGAAGTGTCGGGCATCGCCCCCGCCCTGATGGCAGGCATCGAGCTGGGCGTCCCCGTCGTCTATGCCCGCAAACATAAGCCGATCACCATGCAGGAGCCAGTCTTCATTGAGACGGCTCCTTCTCACACCAAGGGCGGAGAGGTCAACCTGATGGTTTCTCCCGAATTCCTCCATGCGGGGGAAAGCGTCCTGATCGTGGATGACTTCCTCGCCAGCGGCAGGACCATCGCGGCGATGGCTCGGATCGTAAATCACTCCGGGGCTGAGCTGGCAGGGATCGTATGCGTGGTGGAAAAAACCTTTGAAGGTGGGCGGGCTGCGCTGGCGCACCTGAATACCCGCATCGAGTCGCTGGCGATCATCACCGCGATGGACGAGACCAGTATCACCTTCGCCGACGAGTAGCCATGCCCCACGATACCATTCTCGTACTCGACTACGGTTCGCAGACGGCGCAGTTGATCGCGCGCCGCATCCGCGAGATTGGCGTATACAGCGAACTCGTTTCGTGGAGCGACGCGCCGGAAGCCATTGCAAAACATACGCCAAAAGGAATCATTCTTTCCGGTGGCCCCGCCAGCGTTTACGATCCGGGAGCGCCCACGCTGCCTCGCGCGGTGCTGGAAGCGGGCATCCCTGTGCTGGGTATCTGCTACGGCATGCAGGTGCTGACTCACGCGCTGGGCGGGAAGGTGGCAGCCTCCAGCCACCGCGAGTATGGCCCCGCCATCCTGCACACCGAGGGAGAGATTCCGCTGTGGCACACTCTGCCCCGTGATCTCGATGTATGGATGAGTCATGGCGACCGCATCGAACAGCCCCCTCCCGGATTCATCCCGCTGGCCCATACCTCGAATTCACCCATCGCAGCGATGGGTGATGCGAATCGGGGGCTGTACGGCATCCAGTTTCACCCGGAGGTTTCCCACACTCCACGCGGTGTCGATGTGCTGGCAAACTTCGCTCTTAGGATTTGCGGCTGTTCGCCAGACTGGACTCCGAAAGCGTTCATCGAAGAAGCTATCATTGCTGTACGGGCGCAGATCGGGGATGGCCGGGTTCTGCTGGGACTCTCCGGCGGGGTAGATTCTTCGGTGGTGGCGGCATTGTTGCATCGCGCGGTGGGCGATCAACTGGTGAGCATTTTCATCGATCACGGCCTGCTGCGGCAGGGGGAAGCCGGCCAGGTCATCGAAACGTTTCAGCGCAACCTCGGCCTCCATCTGATCCCCGTCAACGCCAGCGAAGACTTCCTCGATGCGCTGGCCGGAGTCACCGACCCGGAGCACAAACGCAAGATCATCGGTGAACTGTTTGTGCGTACCTTCGAAGCTGAGGCACAAAAGCTAGGAGAAATCGGCTTCCTCGCACAGGGGACGATTTACCCGGACGTGATCGAGTCTGCGGCTCCAGACCGCCCCAACGCGCAGCGCATCAAATCCCATCACAATGTAGCCGGGCTGCCAGAAGACATGCACTTCGCCCTGGTGGAGCCGCTGCGTACGTTGTTCAAGGATGAAGTTCGCAAAGTTGGCGAGGCTCTTGGTCTGCCCGATGAAATCGTCTGGCGGCAGCCGTTCCCCGGCCCCGGCCTTGCCGTGCGCTGCCTTGGCGAGATCACCTGGGAACGGCTGGAAGTCCTGCGTGCCGCCGATGCGATCTTCACGTCCGAGCTTGACGCAGCCGGGATGCTGCGCGGAGAAACTTCACAGGCGTTCGCCGTGCTGCTGCCCGTCCGCAGCGTGGGTGTGATGGGTGATCAACGCACCTACGGCGAGACGATTGCTCTGCGCGCCGTCACCACCGATGACTTTATGACCGCCGACTGGGCGCGTCTGCCCTACGACCTGCTGGCCCATGTGGGATCGCGCATCGTCAACGAGGTCGCTGGCGTGGTGCGTGTGGTCTACGATGTGACCAGCAAACCTCCCGCCACCATCGAGTGGGAGTAGTGGCATGAATCTCAGCGATCAGATCGAACGCGCCTTCCGGCTGGCGTGGAAGCACAAAATGCTGCTGAGTCTTGGCATCCTCCTCGCAGCGCTCTCTGGCAGCGGCGCTAGCGACAGCCTGCTGCTGAATGCGATCCCCTTGCAGCGCATTCAGCGCGAATTGGGCGGCATAGTAACCCTACCTAATCTGCCACGACTCCCCGCGCCCCGTCTGGGCGAACTTCTGCGGGAGGTCTACGGGCTGGCCGGACAATTTGGGATCGGCGGGTTGATCGCGCTGACCATCACCCTCCTAATTATTGGGGTGATCGTGGGCGTCCTGGTGATCGTCCTGCGGGGTGGGCTGATCGCCGCCAGCGCGGAAGCCGATCAAACCGGAGAGACCAGCCTGCGATCCGCGCTGCGGCAGGGATGGCGCTCCACATGGCGGCTGATCGTGATTGCCTCAGTTCCGGCAATCCCGATCACCATAGCGGCGATTGCGGCGGCACTGATCGGATGGGTCGTCGTACGGCAGGCAGGCGGCTTTAACACACTGGCCCTCGCGGGGGAAGTTCGGCGCGCCTTCGGTGTGCGGCTTCTGATGCTAACTATCCTCGTTTTGTGCCCATTTTCCCTCGTAACCACTGCACTGAGCCTGCTGCGACCCTTCGCTGATCGGGCGTGCATCCTCGAAGATCGAGGAGCTTTAACGTCGTATCGGCGTGGGTGGGAAGTGCTCCGCGCGCATCCCGGTGACGCAATTCTACTGGCGCTGTTTCAACTGGTGGTGCAAGTCGCGGTTGGCTCATTGGTATCGATCCCACGGCTGGCGGCAGCGGTGTGCTTCATTGCTGCGCCTCTCCTGTGGATCGTGTTTGGATTGTTCCGCACGTATTTCCTGGTGGTGTGGACTCTCGTTTGGCGGGGTTGGACGCAGCCCGACATCGAGGGATCACCTACCGGGAAGGTGCAACCTGCTGAGAGCTCATCCGTATAAGTGTACGATTACACAAGGAGAAATCTGATGGATTATTCTGCACTTCTTAAACGGTCATGGGATGTAGTCTGGAACAACAAATGGCTGATCTTACTCGGCTTCCTTGTCGTGCTTGGCAGCGGAGGCAGTGGGGGAGGAAGCAACTTCCGTAGCAGCGGGAACTTTGGTGATTTTGGCAATGCCAACGGCAATTTCACGCCCCCGGATTTTGGCAACGACAACTTTATCCCACGCGACTTTGGCGGGTTTCCAGGATTCGATGAGCAAACGCTCAATCAATTTCTGACCTTTGGGGTTCCGATCATCATTGCCGTTCTCTGCCTGTTGTTTGCGGTTGCTATCGCCTTCTCCGTGATTGGGCGGATCGCCTCCGGTGGGTTGATCGCCGGGGTGGATCAGATCGAGATGGGGGTAGAGTCCTCCTTCGGGAAGGCATGGGGCGCTGGCTGGCAGAAGGGATGGCGGCTCATCGGTATCGGGTTGTTGGCAGCGCTTCCCGGCCTCGTGTTTCTGATCGTTGCATTGGCGATGATCGTGCCGATCATTGGGGTTGCCACGAACCTTCGTGAGGCGGAAGCGGCTTTCGCAGGTGGGGGGATCATCCTTGTATTGATCGGCCTCGGCTGCCTGACGGCGCTGGTTTCCGTCCCGCTGGCGGCCCTTCGCGCACTGGCAGATCGGGCGGCCCTGCTGGAAGATACGGGCGTGTTCGCCTCGTATGGGCGCGCGTGGGAAGTGCTCAAGGAAAACTTCGGGCAGGCGTTTCTCCTATTCCTGATCCAGCTTGGAGCGCAGATCGCACTGGGTGTAATCCTGTTCCTGCCGTCGATCATTCTGACACTGTGCTGTATCTTCATCCCGGTTCTGTGGGCCGTTGGCGGGTTGATCCAGGCCTACTTCTCTACAATGTGGACGCTCGCGTGGCGTCAATGGACAAATCGGGAAGGCGCATCTGGTGAGCCTGCTGTCGTGGATCCATCTCCAGCCCCGGCAGTCTAAGCTAACTTGCTTCCTCAGGGGGATATACCACCGCCGGATGGTTGACAATCCTCCTGAGGAGCGTTACTCTTTCAAGTACATTCTAAGATGTACAGCGTTGCGCGGGACGAGTATCTGCAAACACCCATCGCAAGAGAGAAGGGGTCACTGGCTGAAAGCCCCTTTCGAATGGGTGCAGAGAAAACCACCCGCAAGTGCAGCCCGGAACGCCGCACGGCAAGTATGGGTTGACGGCTCGGCCCCGTTACTGGCCTTTGAGGGACAGACCTGTTCGTCTGTCTGAATTGGGTGGAACCGCGTGAGAACTCCATGCCCCATGAGGCACGGAGTTTTTTGTTTGGAATGGGGAAGCATCATGCAAACTACGTACACATCCGCCAACTAAGCAGGGATTCAGAAGATAGGCTCGACATAACCACTATTCAGGAGGAGCAATGTCACAGGTAATGGAACCGCATGCAGAAGAGATCGTCCCCTATCAGAAGACGAAGTTGTATCGCGTCCGCCACTCGCTGGCGCACATCATGGCCCAGGCGGTGCTGGAACTCTACCCGGAAGCCCGGCTCGCCATTGGCCCCCCGGTGGAAAACGGCTTTTACTATGACTTCGATCTGGGCAAGAACGAGGACGGCAGCGTTCACACGTTTAGCCCCGAAGATTTGGAGCAGATCGAAAAACGGATGCGCCAGATCATCGCTGCAAAACACCCCTTCGAGTTCAAGGAAGTCAGCGCGGAGGAGGCGAAGGTACTCTTCGCCGACCAGCCATATAAGCTGGAACTGATTGCCGGGTTGGAGCAGGGCGGCATCGACGAATATGGCAACGAGACTGACGAGAAGCCGGTGATCAGCACGTATCGTCAGGACAGCTTCGAGGATTTATGCCGTGGCCCGCATGTCGAGGATACGGGGAAGATCGCGCCCGATGGCTTCAAACTCATGAAGGTGGCCGGGGCCTACTGGCGCGGCGACGAGCATAACCCAATGCTTCAGCGCATCTATGGTACGGCATGGAACAACAAAAAGGAACTTCAAGCCTATCTGACGATGCTCGAAGAGGCCAAGAAGCGCGATCATCGCAAGTTGGGCAAGGAGTTGGAAATCTTCATCTTCGATGATGAGGTTGGCCCCGGCCTGCCCCTATGGCTGCCGAATGGAGCCATCATGATCGAGGAGTTGGAGAAGCTCGCCAAAGAGATGGAACTGAAGGCCGGGTATGACCGGGTGCGCACGCCCAACCTGACGAAAGAAGACCTGTTCATTCGCAGCGGTCACCTGCCGTACTATGCGGAGAGCATGTACCCCCCGATGGAATTGGAGGGTGTCCGCTACTATGTCAAGCCGATGAACTGCCCGATGCATCACAAGATTTACGGCAGCAAGCCGCGCAGCTATCGGGAACTTCCCGTGCGGTTAGCCGAATATGGGACGTGCTATCGCTACGAAAAGAGCGGCGAACTCTTCGGTCTGATGCGCGTGCGCTCGCTTCAGATGAACGATGCGCACATCTATGTCACGGAGGAGCAGTTCGCCGACGAATTCCTCGCCGTAGTTGGCATGTATCTCGAATACTTTCGCATCTTCGGTATTGATAAGTACGTGATGCGCCTCAGTACGCACCATAAAAAGGGGCTGGGCAAGAAGTACGTCGATAATGTGCGGCTGTGGGAAAAGACCGAAGAGATGGTGCGCAGCGCCATGCGTAATGGGGGCATTCCTTTCCTGGAAGTAGCCGATGAAGCCGCGTTCTACGGGCCAAAGATCGACGTGCAAATCTGGAGCGCAACGGGCCGCGAGTTTTCGCTGGCGACGAATCAGGTGGACTTCGCCCAACCTGAACGCTTCAATCTGGCCTTCGTCAATAGCGATGGGCAGGACGAAATGCCGCTGTGTATTCACCGCGCGCCACTGAGCACGCATGAACGCATGATCGGCTTCCTGATCGAGCATTACGCGGGCATCTTCCCCGTGTGGCTTTCGCCGGAACAGGTGCGCGTGATCCCGATCACGGACAGTCAGAACGAGTACGCGGAGTCGCTGGCAAAGCGCCTGCGCGAAGCCGGTATCCGCGCGCACTCCGATCTCGGATCGGATCGCATGAACAACAAGATCCGCCAGGCGCAGGTGATGAAGGTTCCCTACATGCTGGTCGTTGGGGATCGCGAGATGACGGAAGGGACGATCTCGCTGCGCAAGCGCGATGGCTCGCGCGAGAACGACCTCACCGTTGAAGCATTCCAGGCGCATGTGCTGGAACAGATCAAAGCGCGTTCTTCCGAGCTATAGAATATGCACGATCCGAACAACGAAAACAGGGTCTCGTTCATTCAAACGAGACCCTGTTCTATGTTGAGAATTATGCTATCGTGCGAGGAGCAGATGAATCCGGTCATTATGCTCTAGAATGGCTCCACCCTGAAAATACACTGCGTTGGAGTTCCGAATGGCTACCTCGGATCGACGACGAGACGAATCGCCGTGCGCTCCTGGTCGTTGATCATGATCTCTGCAAAGAACGGGACGCAGCAGATCGAGATGCCATCAAGTTCCAGGAAGCCTCGCGCAATGGCAATAGCTTTGATGGCCTGGTTGACTGCCCCAGCACCGATAGCCTGAACCTCCGCATGCTTGTGTTCACGAATCACACCCGCAATTGCGCCCGCAACGGCAGTAGATCGTGAGTGGGCCGATACTTTGATGATGTCCATCCCACACCTCAGAACAACGAGAGACCAGAGTGGTGGAGCCTGGGATTGCAAAGGAACTGATTCGTTGTGGTAGAGTCCCGCGAAGCAGTTGGCCCGTGCAGCAAGAATCTATCGTACAGCCTCATTGTACAACGAGTGAGAAGCCGTACGCAAGCGATAGTTTCTAGCTTCATTACGGTAATTTAGATATAATTTATCAACTTTAGATGGTTATTGACAGGGACGATCTCTTCTCTACGGTGTGAAACCCGTGAAGTCAGTGAACACCTGGAGCCACTGATCGACCTCATCGAACTTTCCCTTCCATAGAGCCACACGAGCACGATCAACGGCTGCATATCCCAGATGAAGAGCGTCTGTATCATTGTAGTTGCTGAACACATATGCATATGCCTGCGATACATACAGCGCCCGATCCTTGAGGGTCTGCGCATCGAGCGTTCGATCCACCTGTTGTGCCGCCAGCGAACGTCGCCATTCCTCATTGAGCGCCGCCAGTGAACTGCCATACAGGGTACTAAAATCAGAGGAATGGTACAGATCGCCCATCGGCTCCAACCCATAGGTCTGCACCAGATAGTCGATGAAGCACGCACTCCCGAAGTAATTGAACGGGTCGCGGATGTGTCCCTTGAAGGCCTGGAAATCCGTATTGAGCGTTGCCATCGACTCCATCTCGCCAGCCGCATCAATGGCAAGGCACAACTGCTGGTAGGGCAGAAATCCGCCCTGCTCAAGCTGCGGCTCCCCGACCCATGTCGCCACCCCCTCCGATAACATACTGGTGGCAGGCTGCCCTAACGTATTCCATGCGACCAGGTGGGTGATCTCATGCGTGAAGAAGTAGGCGTTATCCGCCGCGACCCCGCTGCCATCTGCCAGAATGAATACCTTGCGATCGCGGGATTGACTCAACACACGCAGCGCGCCACTGGGATACTCAAACAGCGTCCCAGCCACATAAATGTCAAACTTCCCTTCCAGATGCACATCCAGCGTGGACTCTGCCGTGTCAAGCCCATTTTGTGCATACCCAACAACGGTATCGAGATGATCGGCGGGATACGTATCAGGCTGATAGTGCAGCGTAAACCGCTGCGCGTCGAAGATCAACGGGTAGTTGGCTTCCAGATCGCCCGTGAGGATCGAGCGCGGCCAATCACTGACCTGTGGGCCATTTTGCCGCAGATCGGCTTCTACCCCGGAGACCGGGGCTGCCGTCGGCGGTGGCTCCTCAGAGGGTAAAGTCGTCGGAAACGGCGGCGCTCCCGGAATGTACAGCCTCTGCCCTACATAGAGCGAGTTTGCATCCGGTAGATTATTGGCCTTCTGAATCGCATCCGGTGAAACACCGTACGTTTGGGCGATCCCGATCAGCGCCTCCCCCGGCTGCACTTCATGATATGCCCCCTCATTGCCGGGAACCAGCGGAACGATCAGCGCATTCCCCGGCACGATCACGCTATTTTCTGTGAGACCATTGGCTTCGAGCAATGCAGTCAGATCGACGCCATACAGAATCGCGATGCTGGTCAGCGATTCGCCCTCCTGCACGATGTGTTCCAGCGTTGCCGGGGTAGGAACCATCGTTGGGGCCAGCACGGAAGTAGCCCCCGGATCAGTCTGCCGCCCGTTAGGAAGCTCCGCCACCCCACTCGTTGCTGTAACCAGTGGAACGGGCGCTTCTGTGCGCTGTCGCAGCCGCGCGGCTCCCATCACAAAGATCACCGCCGCCAGGCTGAGGAGCGCCAGGGCAATCACAATCATCATCAGTTCGCGCCCGCCGATAACGAGCGTTCTGTTAGGGTTCTTTTGATTCATGGGCATCAATCGTGGGGAGGTGCGCCCTACCCAGGCCCCCAATCCGGGGCATACTCGCTGTCGGGGGAAATAGTCAGACGCTCAATTGCAAGGGTGTTGACATTGATTCGATACAGATCGGTATTGCCATCAATGGTGGCATTGAAGTAGCAAAACTGCCCGTCACCGGAATAGTTGGGGCGGCCCTTATCCACACCCGGAACCAACACTTCCGAAACTCCGGTAGCCAGGTTGATCTCCCAGATTTCCGCGACGTTGCCAGCACTATCAAGTGTGTTATACGCTAGGAAGCTGTCATCCACCGACCAGCTTGGGAAACGACAGTCGGCAGCCGGGCAGTCGAATATCTGCAACTGCTGCCCGCCGGGGTAGGCCATGATCGCGATCTCCCATTTGCCGCGCTGGTTGGTCATATACGCGATCCTGGTGCCGCTGTGAGAAAACTGAGGTGCGCGGTCGCCAAAGGCGTTG
>JAHEME010000590.1 GCA_024643825.1 Chloroflexota bacterium
CTGTACATGAATCCTGTTAATGGGTGATACCGTTAACATAGGTACGAGCCGAGGGCAAGGGCGGACCCGCACGCCGGGTGGTGTGGGGAGGGGAAGTTAGAAGCTCCCCTTTACCCGATTATACGGCCTTTATCATCATCAGTCTTTCCAGTTTTTTGTCATGCGCGTCGGCAACTGCCGTGTCTACCCCAAACAGCGACAAAAACTCACCCAGCGAAATAATCATTGCATTACATGCGGCCGATAAGACATCAACAGCATCTTGGTCAGTGGGGATGAACCTGATTGATTTGAGATTCTCTTTTTCGTCCAAAACGAGGTACCGCTCTATATCCCTGATGGTTGTATGCACGGCCCAACTTGTTTTCGTGTATGCAGTCAGGTACCAGCTGTGAAGACCGGCTTTCTTGGCAAAGTCTTCGGTCCAGAACTTCTTTTTTTTTTGCTTTTTCATCTTCACATCAAGCTCGGCCTGAATTCCCCGCATGACGTCAAGGCGATCCTCGGATAGGGTAGTGCCTTTGTCGGCCAACAGCTTTCGGCTGACCCGAAGCCTTTCCCTTTCGCCGTCTATTACGTAGGCTTCGAGGGCCTCATCGTCTTTTGCCGTAGCGCAAAGGACGAACATAGCCTCCAGAAGAGCGCGGAGCGCAATGTTGCTCGAAGGAGACATACCGTGTGCAACCAGTATATATGCGGCTTGAAACAGTTCCAGGCATCGTGCGAACAAACATGAAATCAGCGCCTGTCGCAGGCTGCCACTATCTATCGTCAGATTTCCCAGGCTCTTGTAACAGTCCGCGTTGATTTTCTCGGCCAATTCAAATAGCGCTTTGTGGGTCTGTTTGGTGGCTTTGATCCAAGTATGAATTTCCTGCCCGATGAAACCGTGCGATTGATAAGGGGCCATCATTTACTCCGTTTCGTCATGGTATAATGCGCCGTTGACACGTGGCACGAACTTACGGTGCCGAAAGCAAAAGTGGACCCGCACGCCGGGTGGTGTGCGGAGGGAGAGTTAAAACTCCCCTTTGCCCGATTAAGCCTTTGCAGGCTCTACACTTGTCACAGGATACGAGAATTCTTTTGAAAACAAGTCATCCACGTATCCAGTCAATAAGGAATAGAAATAGAAAAACTCATGAAGGGAAGCGATATTAATAAACACAAGATTGCCTGTATCTAGAATGCTGGAAGCATGGATGATCCTATGACGTATTTGTGCAAGCTCATCCAAGAATGTTAGAGGGTTCTGCATCTTCTTTCCACCAAAGTCCATTTGAAGATCGGAAAAATGAAGAATCAGATCTCTTGATTTATAGGCAACGCCAAATACATCGCGCATCTTACAGAATTTGCCATCCCATTTCTTCCGCATTAGAATGTCCATGGATACACCCAGCGGATTTTTACATGCTCGGATCCGAGGATATGACCTATCGAAGATCTGGAAGAGGTAGGTTTCGAATGAACCATATATCATAATGAAGACTTGCCTCGCTAGGATATCAAGACCTCCTTTT
Source organism: Chloroflexota bacterium (assembly GCA_024643825.1). Lineage (GTDB taxonomy): Bacteria > Chloroflexota > Anaerolineae > Aggregatilineales > UBA3940 > JAHEME01. The sequence goes on from JAHEME010000590.1 coordinate 1,524, forward strand.
GTCATCGCAACGATTTGTCTTGCAGGCGTAACTATGCTCCTGCCACCCTTAAATTCGATCTTAATGTCGGTTTTGTCTCCGAATGGTAGTTTGGGGATTATCTTCCCAATATTCTTTCCACATTCGCTGTAAGAAAACGTTGTGACATAAAGAAACCCAAGAATCTCATTCATTCGCCTGAAAAAGAGTCTTCTCTCGTCAGTACACAGCGTCTGAGGAAGCACGAAGGTCTTCCCATCATAAGGATCGGGCACCATTTTCAAGGGATTCTTTTCCGATGGGCTCATCTACAATTCCTCTGGCCTAATGCGCCCTTGACCCGTGGCACGAAGCTTGCGGGGCCGACGGCAATGGCGGACCCGCTGGCTACGTGCTGTGGGGAGGGGAAGTTCAAAGTTCCCCTTTACCCGATTACGCGATATTATCAATCTGTCCGCTGCGCCTACAGGGCAGCAAAGTCTCAAGAAAGTGGTTCAAATACCAGGGCAAAGTCCCCTTTCCTCTTCTTGCCCATGAACACTTTAGCATCGGGAAAATTGCGCTTCGTTTCGGATACGAAACCATCTCTTAAGGGATCAGCAACCAGGCAGCCCAAATATACAGCGGTAATAGTGCCATCCAGCAAATCGACTCTCTGGATTTTGAGTTTTGTTTCGTCGTTGAGCCACATGAGCCGCCACTCGTGTTCTCTTTCCCATTCTACACTTTTGGAGCGCACCTGTAGCTTGATGATCTGTGATAGTTCTGTTTCCTCCCATGCGAGTTCGTCCGGCTTTTCAGAAGCACTCATAACGAACTGGAAGATGGACTCGCACGTAATCTTCGGAAGCTTAGCCCTGTAATTGACCTCGCCCCATACGTCATTGGTGTGCGGTTGTTCACCAGCCAGCCTCTTGCTCTTTGCCAAAACTGCCTGTGCTAAAAGATCGGTATCGAATTCGATAGCAACACCTCTATGCCCATTTCCGTAATGGCCCCACATATACAGATTGTCCTTTGGCTTACCTCGCACGTCGAAAAAAGAAAGGTGTTATTCCGAATAGAGTTGAAGTAGCGCACTGTTCTGTCTACGAACTGATTCCAATTCTCTTGGGGAAAACGGTCCGTGAAGTTCTGTAGATTTTCTTTGTGACGACGCTCAATCCACTCAATGAGAGCCGCATAGTTTTCGCTGAAATCTGTTGAAAACGCAACTTGCGGATCAAAGGGGTCGTTGAGCTTGTCTGGATGCAGAAAGGTGATCTCTCTGAATCCGATGGCCTGCATCGCATAGTCAGTATTACCATAAAAGCGCACCACGTACTGTGGGCGTACTGCCATTGTTGCATTCCTTCTCGCGTGGACCGTTCACTTATGCCTTCGCGAAAGCCCAGCCGCGCACTTTGGTGCTTC
>JAHEME010000591.1 GCA_024643825.1 Chloroflexota bacterium
ACCCGCTTGGCAGATGTCACATTCACACTTGTGGATTTCCACTGCGCCCTGTCTGTCTTTGCCTTCCCCTTTTCTACCCTCTAGTTTACCCTATCTGGACACTTATTCTTTTACGAACCCTTAGTAATCAACTCGCATGGTATCCCACCATACTTGACGATTTGCATCACATACCATACCACTCACACAGGTATTAGCCATAGCAGTATTGTTTGAAACACTCGTTTTCGTAAAGTTTCCGAGATAAACCCATTGGCCTTTCCAGTTTTCCTGATATACTGTCGTTGCGAAGGATGCTCCTTTGTATGCAACGGCTCCATCAAAAGCAGAGGTAGTATCATTAGGTATATAGGCATACCAGTTTGTGTTGACATTGTTTGGTACTGCGTTGGCTGTCCATTTACCTTTTTGATTTCCATTGCCGCCAGTGTATTGAAGATATTGGAAGCAATGACCACCATCACAGTAACTTGCAATGATGTTCCAGAAATACGAACTGCTAAGACTAAAGTCGGAACTGCTCTCTGAAATATAGGCACTGGCTGCAAGCACTCGAGAAGTTACGAGTGCTGTTGAAAACATTATTATCAAAACAATCATCGAACGAGCAATTAGACGTTTCATGAGCATTTCCTTAAAGGGCCTATTTGCTGGGATCTGTAAATTGACTCGCTGGAATTGGCGCATTATAGACTATGGCGCTGAAGAAGATGTCTGTCATAAGAGTCTCTACGCCATCTTGATCTACTGAATATTCTTGCCCTTTCAGAACTACACCAGTGTTAGCATCAATCCAATAGATCTTTTTGGTTCCATCATCATTCAAGGGCATGATCTGCACCTTGAGGGAGTTCCTGCCAGCTACAGTTTCCATACCTAGAATCTTAAGAACCTGTTGACGCCATGCTTGTGCTAACCCCAGAGGATACATATAGTCAGCCAGCATCGTTGGCATTTGAGAAGCTACAGGATGCAGGATCACAACCGAACCTAGATCGGCAGGTATATCATCCGGGCCGTAGGTGTCTAGAGATCTTGCCTCGATAGGAACTTGACGCGGCACCCCAAGATGATCTGTGTCCCAAATACTCACACCATCAGAGACCCATAACGAACTGGACGCGTCCAGTTCCGATTGGCTCTCAATGCGAGTTTTTCCAAACTGTTGAAGTTCTATCGTTTGGGTAATTGTTTCAAATCCGCCGGAACTGCTATTTAGCCACTGGATTACTGCTTCTCCTTGGAGGGTTTGCCATGTTGTGTGGCTATGCAGCATTAGGCCAATCACTTGCTCTGGAGTAGCTGACTCAGTCAGTGGGGTTGCTGGAGACGGAATGCTGTCAATAATCTGACTAAGAGCATTCTTGCTTGCTGGATTCGCAGCCGCACGCTGCGGCCCAGCCCCAAAAAGAAGTACTCCACCTAGTGAAAGCAGGCCTAATGCAACTCCGATTGCTCCGTCCCGAATAAGAAATGGAAAGCGAGATAGTTTCATAATTCTGTCCTCCTACTTTCATCCTACAGCAAGATTCCGACAGGATTCCGATATCTCACAGGCCAGAGAAGCGATATCCAAAACCATACTCCGTCACTACATACTGTGGATTGTGCGGATCAGGTTCGATCTTTTTTCGTAACCGTCGGACGCATGCGTGAACAGAGTCCGAATCACCTGTAAGGAGATCAAGATGCGGCCAATTTCGCTCCATTAGTTGTACTGTAGGTACTGCATGGTTGCTGTTCAATACCAGCGTTTCAAGCAGTTGAAATTCTAGAGGAGAAAGCTTTATGAACTGCCCCTTTATTCGAACCTCTTCCCTTTCAATATCTATCATCAAATACGAGTCTATATACGTTACCTTGTGCGCGTGCTGCCTTTCTATCTCGTGGTATCTTCGCAACAATGTCCTTATCTTTGCTAAGAGCATTTGAGGTTGTATTGGCTTGAGAAGATACTCATCTGCGCCCGTATCCAGTCCATGAATCATGTTATATTCATCACGGGCTATGGCAGAGATCATGACAATGGGAATATTGGAAAATGTTCGGATGAGCCTACACAGGTTGAAACCATCCACATCAGGCAATCTCGCATCGAGAATAATCATATCGGGTTTATCATCATGTATTAGTCTCAGTGCAGCAGACCCTCTGTAAGCGCAACTCACCATGTAACTGGTCGATTGCAGAATAATGGTCATTGATTCACAGCTATCCATATCATCGTCCACAATCAAGATATGCACAGACTCCTCCGCTTAATTTGCTCTGGTATCTTACGGACTCTATATAGTTACGATTTATAATTCAATGGCGTTTACCCTATCAGATGACTACACCATGAAGGGGACTATATCCATTCTGAACAGTAGATGGGTGGATTGTGCGATGGGGCGGTGGCGACGGGGGATAGAGTTATCAGGCTGATCGCTGCCTGCGATGCGAGGTCACGTTCAATGCGGTGCTGATCACGAACAGCACCGCAAAGGCATACCACAGAGGCCGAATCACGATTCCCACCGCCCACCAGTAGAGTACCTGCGCGATGATGAACAGGGTGACGTAGGGATAAAACACACGCGGGAGGATCGGATCGCGCCACTCGACGTGCCGGGCGATATCGACCCGATAGCCGAAGATAGCCCACACGGCATATACGAATCCACCCAGCCACGTGTACCACGGCTGGCCCATCCACAGCAGCACAATACTCACCAGCGCGGCAGGGATTCCCAGCCAGTAGACGATCACGCCATAGCGCATCGCCGTGTCCCAGCGCCACTTGCGAGCCGCAAAGTAGATCACCAGTGCGATCTGAAGCGTGAACGCCGTCACTACGAGGATTGAATTGGGGAGATCTAGACCGAACATCACAACACCTCCTGTATCTATGTGTTTTCTTGTAAG
>JAHEME010000592.1 GCA_024643825.1 Chloroflexota bacterium
GATGATCTGATTTAGCCTCGCCGCAGGCGAGGAGGAACTACATGAATCGGGTTGGGAGAACGATGTGAAGAAGATACTGATCGTAGAAGATGTGGATATGAACGTTGATTTGCTGGTGCAACTGCTGGAGGATGATTTCGCTCTGGTTGTTGCGGGGGATGGGGCACAGGGGGTTGCGCTGGCGGAGCAAGAAGTCCCGGACCTGATTTTGATGGATATGTCCCTGCCAGTGATGGATGGATGGGAAGCGACGAGAACGATTAAGAGTAACGCCAACTTAGCGCACATCCCGGTCATTGGGTTATCGGCTCATGCGATGAGTGGGGATGAAGAGAAGGCACTCTCGGCAGGCTGTGATGCGTATCTGACCAAGCCGCTGAACGATGCCCTGTTGTTTGAGCAGCTTGATTACTTTTTGAATTGATGGCATTCATGCGCTCTCGAATTCTGATCGTTGATGATGAACCGTATAACGTGGATTACCTCGAACAGGAGCTTGCTGACCTCGAGTATGACACGTTGAGTGCTTTCAGTGGTCAAGAAGCCCTGGAACAGATCGAAGCGGGCGACCCGGACATGATTCTGCTAGACATCATGATGCCGGAGATGGATGGCTTTGAGGTGCTGGGTCTCATTAAGCAGAACGAGGATTGGCGGCATATCCCGGTCGTGATCATCTCTGCGGTTTCTGATATGCAAAGCGTGATCCGGGGTATTGAATTGGGGGCAGAAGACTACCTCCCGAAGCCGTTTGATCCGATCCTGCTACAGGCCCGGCTCACCAGCGGGTTGGAGCGCAAACGCCTGCGCGACCAGGAGCAGCTTTATCTGCAAAGCCTGGAACGCGAACTCGATATCGCCCGTGAGATCCAAGCGGGCTTCCTGCCACAGTCCATGCCTGATGTCGAGGGATGGGAATTGGCGGCGCACTTTCAAGCAGCGCGTAAGGTGGCAGGCGACTTCTATGATGCGTTCCCAATCGCAGATACGGGGCGGCTGGGAATTGTGCTGGGGGATGTGTGTGATAAGGGCGTCGGGGCAGCGTTGTTCATGACGCAGTTCCGCAGTCTACTCAGGGCAGTCTCCAACCTCGATCACTACGCAGGACATTCCGGGGAGCGAAATGTACCAGAAGCTGATCCCGCAGCGGTGCTGCAACAGACGATCTCGCTGGTGAACAATTACATTGCGATCACACACGAGGATTCGGGGATGTTTGCCACGATCTTCTTCGGAGCGCTTGATCCGCAGACTGGCTCGCTATTGTACATCAACGCCGGGCACGAGCCGCCTGTAGTCATGAACGCGTCCGGGGTCAGGGAACACCTGCGGCCTACTGGCCCCCTGGTGGGCCTGCTGCCGGATATGGCGTATCAGGTGGGGGAAACTACCCTGGAGCCTGGAGACGCATTACTTGTATTTTCGGATGGAGTGCCAGATGCCCAGAATGCAGCGGAGGAATTCTTCGGGGAAGGCCCGTTGCCGATTCTGCTGCCTGAACTAGGGGCGATGGAAGCGGCATCGCTGCTGGCAACCATCAATGAAGAAGTGTATCGTTTTGTAGAGGGAATGCCGCAACCAGATGATATTACCATGCTGGCTGTGCGGCATAGAAAGGCTTAACGTTTGGAATAGAATTGTTATCTACGAAGGTGTATGTGTGCGTACAATTAAGGTCTGTTTTGTTATATATTCCAATGGGGGAAACAAGCTATGCGTAAATACCGTCGGATGATAGCTGGCATACTTCTGGGGGCGCTTTTTCTAGCCGCCTGCCAGGGCGCTGTGGCGCCAACTACAGAAGCAGGAGGGACTGGCGGAGATACCGCCGGGAACGAGGCCACTGCCGAACCCGCCGCAACGACTGAGCCTGAGATGACGGGCGAGGCTATGGGTGGCGATGCGATGGGCGATATGATGTCTGCGATATCCGGTAGCATCGTCCTCGACCCGGTTGCGGCGGTTGACGAAGAGTCGGCAAAGGTCAACGCTCATGTGTATGAGACCCTGCCTGCACTGGCAACGGTCACGATTTCGGACGATGGGCTGGATTACATCTTCACCCTGCGCAGCGGCGTGACGTTTCATGATGGGACGCCTCTGAATGCTGATGCCGTCGTTGCCAATGTGGATCGGTGGCTGAACCCGGATAGCCCACTGCGTGGATCGGATGACTACTCTGCGTGGGCCGATGCGTTTGGCGGCTTTCTCGGAGAAACCAAAGACGATGGCTCGCCGAAATCCGTTGTGGATGGAGCACAGAAGGTCGATGAAATGACGGTCTTGCTGCACCTGAATACTCCGGATGCCGATACGATGTCTAAACTGGAAGGCGTGCCATTCAGCATCGTTTCGCCAACGGTTCTCGCCTCAGCGGGCGATGACTTCGGGACTTCAGCGGAGACTTCTTCCGGGACAGGGGCATACATGGTCGGGCAGTGGACAGCAGACAATCTGGTGCTTGATCCCTTCCCCGGCTACTGGGGCGAGGTCCCGTCGACGGGTGTGGTATTCCCGCTGAACTAGTGCAGTTGGGCCGACATAGGGATCAGGGTAGCAAGTTGGCTGACCCAACTGCCTGGGTGTTTCGCGTACAACCCGGTAACAATCGGTTCATTTATGCCGCGAAACACTAGCGAGAGTCGCGACCCGAAATCCGATTTATGTGCGACCAATATGCTATCGAACCTAAAGGCGGCAGGCGCTCACCGGAGACATCTGCCGCACCAACTCAGAATGGGGGCAAAAGATGAAGGGAAGTGGGATGGGAAAACGTTTGATTGTACTTGTGATTCTGGCTCTGGTGGTCTCGCTGCTGCTGGCTGCGTGCCAGGGCGGAGGGCTGCTGGGTGCTGCTGGCGGAAAGAATGGCGGCGGTGGCGATAATGGGCAGGGCAACTCCGGCG